>NZ_JBEZKJ010000007.1:0-186711 GCF_040651675.1 Streptomyces sp. NPDC048415
GGACGATGCGGGAGGGTAGGGGCGGAGGGGGCGAAAACCCCCGCTCACGCCCGCCCACCCACCCGCACAGCCCGCTCTTCGACGTTTCCCGGCCCCCGCACAGTCCCACTGGCTAACCTGCGAACTCGTACATCCGAGGCCAGGCGGGACCAAAACGCGTGGACGACCAGCACTACCCAGAGCCGCGGCGCACCCTCGCCGACGCCGCACGGGTCGCCGCCCGCGCCCTCTTCCACCTGGTGACCGGCGGCCTCGCGCTCATCGCCATCGCCACCGTCGTCTCCGTCCTCGGCCCCACCCTCGCCCTCGACCTCGCGACCCCCGCGATGGCGGCCTGGTGGACGGTCTTCACGGCCGTCGCCGTGCAGGGCATCCCCTTTCTCCTCCTCGGTACCCTCGTCTCGGCGGCGATCGGCGCGTTCGTCCCGGAACGGGTGTTCAGCAAGCTCCTGCCCCGCAATCCGGCGCTCGCCGTACCCGTGGCCGGGGCGGCGGGAGTCGTCCTGCCGGGCTGCGAATGCGCCTCGGTCCCGGTCGCGGGAAGCCTGATGCGACGCGGGGTCGCCCCGGCGGCGGCCCTCGCCTTCCTCCTCTCCGCACCCGCGATCAACCCGGTCGTGCTGGTCGCGACGTCGATCGCCTTTCCCGGCAGGCCGATGATGGTGGCGGCCCGCCTGGCCGCCTCCCTGGCGACGGCCGTGGTGATGGGCTGGCTGTGGGTCCGCTTCGGGCGTGACGAGTGGCTGCGTCCGCCCCCGGCCCGCGCCGCCCGTTCCACCGGCTCCCGCTGGGACGGTTTCCGCGCCGGGCTCCAGCACGACTTCCTGCACGCGGGCGGGTTCCTGGTGCTCGGTGCCGCGGCGGCGGCGACCTTCAACATCGTCGTACCCCGGTCGGTCCTCGATGTCTTCACGGGCTCGCCCTGGCTGTCGGTACCGCTCCTCGCCGTCCTCGCCGTCGTGCTGTGCGTGTGCAGCGAGGCCGACGCGTTCGTGGCCGCGTCCCTGACGGGCTTCTCGCCGACCGCGCGACTGGCGTTCATGGTGGTCGGCCCGATGGTGGACCTGAAGCTGATCGCGCTCCAGGCGGGCACCTTCGGCCGGTCCTTCGCGGCCCGCTTCTCCTCCGTGACATGGGTGGTGGCTCTGGTGAGCAGTTCGCTGGCCGGATGGTGGCTGCTGTGAGGCGGTACGGACCCGCGCTGCTGCTCCTGCTGAGTGCGGCGGCGGTCCTGCGCATCTCCCTCTTCAGCGACCTGTACCTGCGGTACGTGCAGGCGGGGCTGCGGGGCTATCTGGTCGTGTCCGGGGTGGTGCTGGTCGTACTCGGCCTGCTGGCGGCCGTACGCGAGACCACAAGGACGTACGCCCATGAACACGACAACCAGGAGGAACCCGACGACGACGGCCACCACGGCCACCACCACACCCCCCGAATCGCCTGGCTCCTCGCCGTGCCCGCCGCGGCCCTCCTCCTCTTCCCACCCCCGGCCCTCGGCTCGTACAGCGCCGAACGCGAGGCGGCGCAGCGCGCGGCGCAGGGCGTCGGCACCTTCCCGGCCCTTCCCTCCGGGGACCCGGTGGAGCTGACCCTCGGCCAGTTCACCTCCCGGGCGATCTACGACAGCGGCAAATCGCTGACGGGCCGCGGCGTCCGGATGACCGGCTTCGTCAGCCGGGGCGACGACGGCACCTGGTACCTGGCCCGGCTCCTCATCACCTGCTGCGCGGCCGACGCGAGCACGTACAAGATCGAGATCAGGGGCGCGGACGCCCCCGTGAACGACACCTGGGTCACCGTCACCGGCACCTGGCACCCCAAGGGCACACTCGGCTCCGAGAAGGCGTGGCCACCGCTGCTGGACGCCACGTCGGTACGCAAGACGAAGCAGCCGGAGAACCCGTACGAGCGCCGTTAGACAGCCGTGCGTGCGCTTCGGCGGCGAACCGTCGCGCATCTGGACCGAGGCACACCACGACCCCGGCAACCTGCGCAGGCGGCTGCCGCGGGCTGAGGTGGCCGGGGTGAGGTGAGGTCACAGCGGGTGGGTCAGAGTCGGTCCATCCGGGTGTAGGGGCTGAGGACGCGGACCTGGCGGGCGCCGAAGTCGACGAGCATCGCGATGCCCTCTTCGACGCCGACGATCGTGCCCAGGCCGTACTGGTCGTGGGAGACGCGGTCTCCGAGGCTGAACTCCTTGGCCACGGGGACGACCGGGGCAGCGAAGGGGCTGGTGGGCAGGTGGCGCCGGGGCGCGGAGGATTTCGTCATCGTGTAGCCAGTATGAGCCCTATTCCGGCGGGCGGTAGGGCCTGATGGTCTCGATCCGGGATTCAGCCCCTCCGGCGTTTGAGGAGCGGGGTGTGGGGCGCAGCCCCGGGTTCGGGACGGGAAGAGGCGGCGGGGGCGAGTCGATCCTGGACGTCCGCCGTGACGCGCAGGGCCAGGGCGGACGCGCCCTCGGGCAGCTGAGCCGTCCCGGCCGGATGCGCGCCGTGGGCGGGATGCCGGGCGAAAAGGGCGGTCGTGACGGCGAGCCGATCGTCGTACGTCGTCCGCCAGCGGGTCCGCGTTCCCGCACCGCCGGTGAAGGTGGCGAGCGGGCCGGGACCGGTGCGCAGATGCTTGGCGATCAGCATCGCGCCGAACCGGTCCAGCACGGTGCGGGTACGCGGCCGGGCCGCGTAGAGGGTGCGGCCCGCACGGGTGATCTTCTGGACGGTGTAGGGCTCGGCGTACGTTCCCCCGGCCGCCGCGGTGGCGTACGCGGAGGCCAGCCCAAGAGGCGTCGGCGCCGCGCCGCGCACCAGGGAGGCCAGCGGAGCGACCGGCTTCACCGAAGCGAACGGCTCGAGCGCCGTACCCGCCTCCACCGCGCCGGCCAGCGCGTCGTTGAAGGGCTGCCGGGCGTAGTCCGCGCCGCCGTACAGGACGCGGACCGCTCCGTCGCCGGGGACCAGCGCCACGACGGCCGCGTGTAGCTGGACACCCCGCACGGACGGCTGGTCTGCCACCCGTTCCGCCGTCGCGTCTTGCGCCGTCAGGTCGAAGGTGGTGTGGACGGTGTAGCCGCCGCGGGCCAGCTCGTCCTGGGTGATGCCGAGCCGGTCGGCGGCCTCCGACGCCGCCGCGTCGATCAGGTACTGGCGCTGCCCGTCCGTGGCCCCCGGCGGATAGAAGCGGAACGCCGGGAAGCGGGCCGCGCCGCGCCGGCCGGGCGTGATGGCCCCGCTGTCGGCCATCGCGTCCAGCACCCACTGCCACCGGCGCGTCAGCTTCGCGGTCACCCGGGCGTCCGAGCCCGCCTTCTCGTAGTACGAGGGAATGTTGACGACGGCGGCCAGGGCGGCTCCCTGGCTGACCGTAAGGTCCCTCGCGTCCACGCCGAAGTAGTTGCGGGCGGCGGCCTGGATGCCCGCCGCGCCGCGGCCGAAGTAGACGGTGTTGAGGTAGCCCTCCAGGATCTCGTCCTTCGACCGGGTGCGGTCCAGCTTGATCGCGATCAACGCCTCCCGTGCCTTGCGGGACAGCGACTGCTCCGGGCTGAGCAGCGCGTTCTTCACGTACTGCTGCGTGATCGTGGAACCGCCCTGGCGGCCGCCGCCGCTCACCGTCGACCACACCGCCCGGGCGATCGCGCTCGGCGAGACCCCGGTGTCCGTGCGGAAGGAACGGTTCTCCGCGGCGATCACCGCCTCCCGCACATGCCGGGGAACCTGCGAGAGCGGTACCTCCTGACGGTCCACCGGCCCGCGCCGCCCCAGATAGACCCCGCGCCTGTCCACGAAGACCGTGCTCTGCATCGCCGTCTCCGGGTGCGGCTCGGGGATCACCGTCAGCTCGTACGCCAGCACGGCCGCGCCGACCACGGCGAGCAGCAGGACGCACAGCGCGACCAGCGCCCGCCGCATCCGCCGGCCTCGGGTGCGGCGGGCCCGGATCCGGCGATTGCGCAGATGGCTGCCGACCTCGGCCCGGAAGTGCCCGACCCCGGCCCGGAAGTGCCCGACCTCGGCCCGGGAGTGCCCGACCTCGGCCCGGGAGTGCCCGACTCCGGCCCGGGAGTGCCCGACTCCGGCCCGGGAGTGCCCGACTCCGGCCCGGGAGTGCCCGACCTCGGCCCGGAAGTGCCCGACCTCGGCCCGGGAGTGCCCGACCTCGGCCCGGAAGCGCCCGCCCCTGGCCCGGGAGTGCCCGACCCCGGCCCGTACGCGGCCGACGCCCGCCCGGGCGCGTCCCCCGAAGCGTACGGCCGCCTTCGCGGTGGTGGCCCTCACGACCTGAACTCCTGCCGTGCGATCACCCCGCCCGCCGAGTCGTACACCGTGACTCTCCGGGTGACGCCGGGCATGCCGGCGTCAGACGTCAGGGAGGCCGGCACCTTCACCGTCGCGTACCAGACGCCCCAGCCGGGCTTGCCCGCGAGCGTGAGGGCGGTGCCGTTGACGGCGCCCGCGAGGGTGCTGACCTCGACGCGCGCCGGTTCGCCCTTGCCGTTGAAGATGCCGGAGAGGAAGTAGCTGCCCGCCTGGCCCGACTCCTGGAGGCTGACGCCGGGCTTGCTCAGGTCGAGGTTGCCGTCAATGACGCTCCGGAACTGGGGGCCTGGCGCGCCCGGCTCGGTCCAGTGCTTGCCGTCCTCGGTCAGCCAGATCTCGGTGTCCGGCGCCACCTCCACCCGCTCGCCGGGCGCCACCACCCGCACCTTCCCCGCGGCCGGCGACGGACTGGACGTGCCGGCGCTCGAGGCGGGCGGCCGCACCCGGTCGCTCGGTCCGGAGACCGGCGCGGACACGCCCTCGCGGAGCACCAGCACGGTCAGCGGCACCAGCAGCATCCCGCAGGCGGCCCCCAGCACGGCGGTCCTGCGGCGCACCCTGCGACGGCGGCCCTCGCGCTCGATGGCGGCCAGCGGCACCGCGGACGGTGTGACGTCGTAGGCGGCCTCGGTGAACACCGCGCGCAGCCGCTCGGCCTCGGCCGGCGGGCGCGGGGAACGGGACGGGTGGTTCATGGGCGGGCTCCGGGAACGGGGTGTCGGCCGGCGAACAAGGGGTGGGCGCGCAGGGCTTCGAGGCCGCGCCGGGCGTGGGTCTTGACCGTGCCGACCGAGCAGCCCAGCAGCTGGGCGATCTCGGCCTCGCCCAGGTCCTCCCAGTAGCGCAGCACCATCACGGCACGCTGCCGCGCCGACAGCGCGGCCAGCGCCTGGTCCAAAGCCGCCCGCTGCTCGACGGCCTCCGCGTGCCCGGGCTCGCGCTGGTGCACCCGCTCGGGCGGGAACGGCATCAGCAGCTGCGCGACGCGTCTCTTGCGCACCCGGCTCAGGTTGTTGTTGACCAGCGAGCGGCGTACGTAGAAGTCGACGTCGTCGCGCGGGATGCGCGGCCAGCGTGCGTAGACCTTGGCCAGCGTGGTCTGCACGAGGTCCTCGGCCTCGTGGAAGTCGCCGGTGAGCATGTGCGCGGTGCGCACCAGACGGGGCCACGCCGCGGTGGCGTACGCGGCGAAGTCCGCGCTCTCGGCGTGGTCCTGGGAGGCGTCGGTGGGGTTGTGCGGCACGGCCGGCGGTCCCTCGGAGTCGGGTACGTGGGGGATGGGGCGGTGCGGGGGAGCCGAGACCTGAACAACCCGGCTCCCCCGCCCGCGCGTTCACTTCAGCTGGGCGTAGACCTTGCCGTGGGTGTCGTACACGGTGACGGCGCCGAGGTCGTCGAGGCCGCCGTGGTCATCGGTCGTCGGCAGCTCCGCGGTGGCGTACCAGACGCCCCAGCCGGGCTTGCCCGCCAGCTCCAGGAGCTTGCCGTGCACGGCCTGGGCCCTGGTCTCCACGGTGACGCGGGAGGCGGTGCCCTTGCCGCCGTAGTAGAGCCCGGAGAGGAAGTAGTGTCCGTCCGTGCCCTCGGCCTGCATCGAGACGCCGGGCGTGCCCAGGTCGATGTTCCCGTCGACCACGCTGCGGAACTGCGGCTCGGGGTTGTCGGCCGTCGTCCAGTGCTTGCCGTCCTCGGTGAGCCAGATCTCGCCGCCGGGGACCTTCACATGCTCGCCGGGAGCGACGATCCGGGCCGAAGGGGCCTTGTGGGCGGCTGCCCTGGTGATCGCGGTGTGCGCGGCTCTCACGTGGGTGGAGGTGTCGTACGCCGTCTTCCCCTGCGAGACGGCGTACGACACCGTAGGCGCCCCCACCAGCGCGGCGACGGCCACGGCGGCGACGGCCGCGGCCGACTTCCGTATACGTGTCATGAGCGGACAACTCCTCGTGTTGTGCGGACCCTTGGGAGTCCTCGGTCGGTACGGGTCGGAGGGCGCCTCTCCACTCCTTAAACTCCTGGCGGCCGTGGCCCGGATGACACCGGGGCGCAGTTTTCTTCGCGGGCGTCACTTCAGCGCGCTGCCCGCCCGCCACTGCTCCCAGCTCGCGTTCCAGTCGCCGTAGCCATTGCCGACGGCCACCGTGTCCTTGGAGCCGACGACCGTGACGACGTCGCCGGGGATGACCTCGTCGTAGAACCTCTTCGCCGTGCCGTCGGTGGCCAGTCCGACGCAGCCGTGGGTGACGTTCTGGTGCCCGGCGTAGGTGTCGGCCTTCGGGTTCTGGTGGAGGTAGGTGCCGGAGGTGGTGAGGTGGACGGCGTAGGAGTAATAGCCCGCGTACGCGTCGCCGTAGCCGACGGTCCGCGAGTTCATGAAGACCTTGGTGGCCTTGTCGGAGACGACCATCGTGCCGTTCCAGGTGTCCATGCCCGGGGCGCCTGCCGTGATCGGCACGCGGCGCGTCGAACCCGCCTTCGCAACCGTCATGGAGTGTGTACGGACATCGACCGTGGCGACGAGGGAGCGGCCCACCGTGAAATGCCGAGTGATTCCGGCACCGGCCCGAACGGTGACCGCCGTACCGGGCTTCCAGTACGCGCGCGGCCGGAAGTCGACGCGCTGCCCGTCGAGCAGATTGCGGTCCTTGACCCAGCTCCAGGAGCCCTCGACGTCCACCGTGACCTTCAACTGCCGCTCGGCACCCGCCCGTTCGGCGGCCGGTATCACGTGGTCGAAGGTGACGGAGATGGGCATGCCGACGCCCACGGTCTGCCCCTCGGCGATGTTGATCCGTGCGCCCGTCAGGGACTTGAGGGGCTTGGGCGTGCGCTTCGGTGTGGGGCTCGGCGTCGCGGTGGCGTGCGGTGCGCCGTCCGGGGAGGACGTGCCGCTCCCGGCCACCGCCTGCGCCGAGCAGGCTGTGAGCGCGAGCGCGCACACGGCCACCGCGCTCCCGGCGCGAGCGAACCGGCCGTGGCCGCCCCTGAGTCCCGTGGTCATCGTGATCCCCCTGTGGTGTGTTTCGATGTGCGGCGTACGGGACCTGTACGCACGGCACGGACGGCCGGGTTGCACAAGGCCGCGGAAAATCCGGAAACTCCGGCGGGGGGCATGACCGAGGAAGAGTTCGACGCGTTCTACGCGACCGCGTTCCCCCGGCTGACCGGCCAGCTCTACGCCTTCACCGGGGATCACGGCGAGGCGCAGGACGTCGTCCAGGAGGCGTTCGTCCGCGCCTGGGACCGGCGGCGGGAGTTCCTCGCCGACGGGGCACCGGAGGCGTGGATACGGACCGTGGCGATGCGGCTCGCGGTGAGCCGCTGGCGCCGTGCGCGCCGCTGGCTGGAACTCGTACGGCGCACTCCGCCGCCCGAGCACACGCCAGGCCCTGGCCCCGAGCGCACCGCCCTGGTCGCCGCGCTGCGCACGCTGCCCGAGGCGCAGCGCAGGGCCCTGGTCCTGCACCATCTGTGCGACCTGAGTGTCGAGCAGGTAGCCTCCGAAACCGGTGCCCCCGTGGGCACGGTCAAGGCCCGGCTGTCCCGGGGCCGGGCGGCACTGGCACGGGTGCTCGCCGCGGAGTCGGACGACGCGGCGGATTCGGCGGATTCGGCGCGCTCGGTGGGCTCGGCGGATTCGGCGGACGAGGGGAAGAGGGAGGACGATCGTGTCCGATGAACTCACCTCGGAACTGCGCGAGTTGGCCGCCGAAGGCGAGACGCTGCCGGCGCTGCCGGGCGCGGAGATCCGCGGCAGGGCGGTACGCCGCCGACGCCGCCGTCGTACGGCCCTTGCCGTGACCGGCGCCTCCGCCGCGGCGGCGCTCGCCCTGGTCGTCGCGGTGAATCTCGGCGGCGACACGGACCAGCGCCCGTCCCCGGCCGCGAGCCCCACCGGCACGCCGAGCCTCCCGGCGGTGCCCGACGCCACGGTCGACCTGTCGCGGCGGGTGCTCTCGGTCGCGGGCCGTGAACTGCCGCTCTCCTCCGGCTCCGCGTGGACGCCCACGGCGACGGGCCGGATGACGGTCACCGGCAAGGAGGCCGTCAAGCTGATGCCCGGCAGTGAGGTCGGCCTCAAGGGCAAGTACAGCCTCAAGGTCCCCTGGGTGATCGAGTTCAGCGCCTCCGACGGCACGGCGAACTACATCGCCGCCCTCACCTACGACGACAAGGCCCCCGGCAGCTACGACCGCACGAGCGGCTGGATCGGCCTGCGCCAGACCGACGCGAAATGGCTGTACGAGCAACTGCGCCCGGGCTCGGTCATCGAGATCGAGGGCATCGCACCCAGCTCGATTCCGACGGGCAGGGCGACGGCCACTGCGAACACGGGGCCGTCGGGCGGCTAGCGGGCCCGGACACCGGCGCCGAGGTGGGCGTCGAGCGCGGCCCGCACTCTCACCGTCGAAGCCCTCCCGGCACCCCTCGCCCCGCTGGTCAAGGACGAATACGCCACGCTCCTGGGCCTGTTGCGCCGCATCGGCTTCCCCATCGGCGGGGCCTAGGATCGGTGACCATGGAAATAACGGGACTCTTCTTTCTCGCCGCGCTCATGATCGCGAGCTTCGCGGGGCTGGAAAGCAAACTCGGCCGCACCGACCGCCAAATCGCCCGCGTCGAGCTCAAGCTCGACCTGATCCTCGATCACCTCGGCCTCCATCAGGACGACCCCCACTTCCCGGAGGTGACCGCCCTCCTGCGCGAAGGCAAGAAGATCCAGGCGATCAAGGCCTACCGCGAGGCAACAGGCGCCGGCCTCAGGGAGGCCAAGGAGACGGTCGAGCGCATGGGCTGACCCGGCTGCGGTGCCCCTCGGCACCGGCGGTGTGCCGGACGACGTCGCGCAATCGGGACGCCGAGCCGGCCTCGTCGTCCTGGACGCCGGCCAGGATGGCGTCACCCTCAGCCCGCGACACCCGCCCCCAGCAGCCGAACCGCCGATGCGCAGAACGCGTCCCCCGCCGGATGCCCGGTCCCCCGGGCCCGCACCAGATACACGGTCACCAGACTCGCGTCGGACAGCGGCAGATACCGCACCCCCGGATGAGGATGCGTATGCGCGGTGCCCTCGGCGGTCACCCCGACGGCGTCCCCCGTGGCGATCGTGGTGAGCCACTCGTCCACACCCGGCACCTCGACCGTCCGAGGCCGCCGTCCCCGAGGCCACAGCTCCGCCGTGGTGGTCGCCGCCGTGGAGCAGATCACGACCGCCTGGTCGGCGAGCTCGGCGAGCCGCACCGACGCCCGCCGCGCGAGCGGATGGGAGTCGGGCACGGCGGCCAGCCGGGGCTCCCGGTACAGCGGTACGACGAGGAACCCGCTGTCGTCCCCCGGCCGCACCCGGGTGAACGCCACATCGACCTCTCCCCGCCGCAACGCGACCTCGGGATCGTCACAGCGCCGGACCTGCGCGGGCGCGTCCGGCCGCTCGTCGCGCCAGCCGCGCAGCAGCGGCACGGTGTTGCGCCCGAGCGCGGACCAGGCGAACCCCACGCGCAGCGGACGCGGCCCGGCGGCGGCCTCGGTCAGCGCGTCGTCGAGCTGGTTGAGGATGCGGTGCGCCTGCTCCCACAACCGCTGCCCCGCCTCGGTGAGCGCGAGCCGCCGCGTGGTCCGCTCCACCAGCCGCGTACCGAGCCGCTTCTCCAGCTGGTCGAGGGTCCGGGACAACGCGGGCTGGCTGACGCGCAGCACGGTCGCGGCGTCGGTGATCGTCCCCTCGTCACCGATCGCGGCCAGCGCCCGCAGATGCCGCAGCTCCACATTCATAACCGCTGAGCATAAGTCCGCCGCGATCGGTCTTTCCCTCCGGGCGGTGACCCGGCCTAGCGTCGAGGGCATGAAGATTCTCCTGATCGGTGCCACCGGCACCCTCGGCACGGCCGTCCACAAGACCCTCGCCGCCCGCGGCCACGACGTCGTCACCGTCGGCCGCACCGGCGGCGATCTGCGGTACGACATCACCGACCCGGCGCAGATCGCCGAACTGTACGAGAGGGCGGGCCGGCTGGACGCGGTGGTCGGGACCGCGGGCGACGTTCCGTGGAAGCCGGTCACCGAGCTGACCCCGGACGACTACCTCGCCGGCTTCCGCGGCAAGGTGCTCAGCCAGACCGAGCTGGTCCGCCAGGGCATCCCGTACGTCGCCGAGCGGGGCTCGTTCACCCTGATCACCGGCGTCCTGGCCCGCGAGCCCGTCCCCACCGGGGCCGCCGCCGCCCTGGCGAACGGCGCCCTGGAGGCCTTCGTCCGCGCCGCCGCCATCGAGATCGCCCCGCGACGCGTCAACGCGGTCAGCCCCACCGTCTTCACCGAGGCGCTCGCCGACTACGGCGACTTCTTCCCGGGCATGCCGCCGGTCGACCTCGCCACGGTCGCGCAGGCGTACGTCCGCTCCGTGGAGGGCGCGCAGACCGGGCAGGTCTACGAGTTGTAGCGGGCCGGCGGGAGTGTCAGTCCTGCTGGCCGGGCGGCTGCGCGGCGGGCGACTTGCCCGCGAGGACGTCCTTCAGCCGCTGGGCGCCTTGCTGGAGTGCCTGCACCGTGGAGTCGCTTTCGGCGCCGTCCAGGCCGCCGTTGGTGAGGAATGCGGCGCTGTCGCCGACGCGTACGACGCCGATGTCGAGGGTCAGCGTGCTGGGTTCGCCCTCGAGTTGGCCGTTCATGGTCATCTGCAGTCCCGCGCGGGCGTCGCCCTCCGCGGGCGCCGACGCCGAGATGACCTCGACGTTCTGCTTGCCGCCCTTGTTGTCGGTGGCCACGAACTGGTCGCACTTGTCCGGCAGCGTCTTCAGCCACGCCAGCTTCGCGTCCACCGCGGCCTGCCCGTACGCGGCGACCTGGTAGCGCATCTGCCCGTCGTTGTCGCTGTCGTCGAAGCCGGTGACGGCCAGGGCACCCTTCGGGGCACCGAGCAGATCCTCGCCGTACAGACCGTCGAGCAGCTTCTGGCAGTCGACGGCGTTCTGCTTCTCCGTGACGAATCCCGCCACGTCGACCTTGCTCTTGAGCAGCGCGTCCCGCCAGGTCGCCGCGCCCTGCGTCTCGCTCCACTGCGATCCCAGGTCGGTGTCGGTGATCAGCGCGGTCTTGGCCTGGGCCTCGGTGAGCGTGCGGGTGCCGGACGCGCTGGCCGAGGCGGCCTGGGACTCCTTGGCAGCGGGGGAGGCGGGGACGTCCGTACGGCCGAAGCCGCCGCCGTCACCCGAACACGCCGCCGTCGACAGCAGCAGGCCCGCGGTCAGGGTGGAGGCGAGGAGACGGGGCGGACGGTTCATGCGGGGGCCTCCGGACGACGCGGTGTGTCATCCCACGCCACCACCGCGCACCGCGTCCCACCAGCGCACCGGGCCGTCCGGGTGAGCCCGGGCCCGCCCGGCTGGGCGGCCTGCCGCATCGGCACCGTGGCGCGCGACGACTGGTTCCCGACCCGCGCGGCACCTGAATATCTGTTTCGGCGGGTGCAGAATTTGGTTCGCGGCGCCGCCAGATTTATCTATTCCCGATGACGGGGTGAGATAGTGCGCCCCCTTCGAAGCTCGTACCGTGCTAGGGTCGATTTCAGTTGCAGTTGTGGTTCCCAAAGTTTTTCCGGTGCGTTTTCCGGACGGGGCAATCATTTCTGGCGACGCGGGTCCACACAGTGTGGGCCTTCGAGCTTTGCCCCGAAGGAGATTTGACATGGCTACTGGCACCGTGAAGTGGTTCAACGCGGAAAAGGGCTTCGGCTTCATCGAGCAGGACGGCGGCGGCGCCGACGTCTTCGCTCACTACTCGAACATCGCCACCTCTGGCTTCCGTGAGCTCCAGGAAGGCCAGAAGGTGACCTTCGACGTCACGCAGGGCCAGAAGGGCCCGCAGGCGGAGAACATCGTCCCCGCCTAGTCCGGGACACCCGGTGGCCGGGGTCTGCACCTTGAGGTGCGGGCCCCGGCCATCTGCTTTTCCCGCGGGGCTACTGCGCGAAGACGTCGGTGCCCGCCCGGGCTTCTACCGGACTCCGGTCGCGCGCCCCGCCCAATTGAATTTCCGACAAACTTTTTGTCGTGCCCACTTTTCGGTGCCGCGAAACTCGGCGGATCCCACCGATGGCGTATGACGGTCAGACCGCCAGCACCGCGCGGACCGTCTTGCCGCCGAAGCCCGTGCTGACGACCTCCAGGGTGTGGGCGAGCTGCTGGACCATCGCGAGGCCGCGACCGCTCTCCGAGTCGGTGTCCAGCGGGCCGACGCGGGGCCGCCCTGGGCTGTCGTCGTGGACCTCGACCGTCAGGTGTCCGTGTCCCAGTTGCAGGCGCAGCCGACAGCCGGTGCGGCCGTGCCGTATGGCGTTGGCGACGAGTTCGGAGGCGATCAGCGTGGCGTCGTCCACCTGGTCGGCGGTCGGCGACGCCATCGGCGGCCGCGGTCGGGTGAGGAACGCCGACGTCAGCCTGCGGGCCCTGCCCGCCGAGACGGCCGTACGCGGCAGTGTGTACTCCACGCGGGCGGTCGGCCGGACGGCGCGCTGGTGCGCACGCATGACACACACCTCTCTTCCCCCTCCAGGACAACGAACACCCGGCGGCTCCATCCCCGCCGGCCGGGTCCCGCGCGAAACGGTGCGCGGCCGGTCCTGCTTCCGGGTGATGCCCGCCCCTGAAGATCCGCAACCAGCGCCGTACGTCACAAAGCCGCCACGGCCGTACGCAGAGGGGGGAATGGGGCTGTACCGCGCAGAGGGAGACGGTTCAACCAACTGCCGGTGCGCGGCCCCGCGTGTCTGAAAGGGTGTGCTGCATGCCGACCCTTCACAGAATTCTGCTCGGTCTGCTTCCCCGGCTGGGGGTGCGGGTGCTGGATCTCGGTGCAGGCGCCGCGGTGGTCTACCGGCGCGGCGAACGGACCCGCGTTCCCGTGGGGCGCGGCGCCGATCTGGTGCTGCGCGGTTCGGCCGCGGGCTGGACGAACGTGCCGCTCGGTGACAGCGGGGCCCGCCTCGTGCTCGACGAGAAGGCGACGGCGGCCGACGAACGCAGATTCCAGCTGGCCGCCGCGTCCTATCTGTGCGGCCAGCACGTCACCGCCCTGCTGGACCGCTACGAGGTGAACTGCGTCTTCGACGTGGGCGCCAACTCCGGCCAGTACGGGCGGCAGTTGCGCCGCCTCGGCTACCGAGGCCGGATCGTCTCCTTCGAGCCCACGGCGGAAGCGTTCGCGAAGCTCCAGAAGGCCGCTGAGGAGGATCCCGACTGGTGGGTGTACCAGGTCGGGCTGGGCGGCGAGGACGCCACGCGCTCCATCCACGTGGGCTGGAACACCATGAACTCCCTTCTGGCGCCCAGCGATTACGGCAAGGACCGCTACAAGCGGTTCGCGAAGACCCGTACCGAGGACATCGAGATCCGCCGCCTCGACGGCATGATGGACAAGGCGCTCGCCGGGATCGGCGAACCCCGCCCCTATCTGAAGATGGACACCCAGGGATACGACCTGGAGGTGTTCGCGGGCGCCGGGGAGCGTGCCGGTGAGTTCGTGGGGATGCAGTCGGAGGTCGCGACGCTCCGGCTGTACGAGGGAAGCCCCCGGATGGGCGAGGCGATCGCCGTGTACGAGGGCAGCGGATTCGAGATCACCGGTATGTACCCGGTGTCGCGGGAGGCGGCCACCGGACGGGTGGTGGAGTTCGACTGCGTGATGGTGCGCGCGGACGCCGTTCCCGAGTAGCTGTCGGACCGGATGCGCGCACAGCCGTCAGGCCGGATACGCGTGTGTCTGCGTCGCCTTCACCGTCGCCCAGACCGGAGCGCCCGGGTGCAGATCGAGTTCCGCCGCGGCGACCGTCGTCAGATCGGCGGCGAGCGGGAGTTCGCCGGTGAGATCCGCGCGGATCTGGTCGCCGTGGGTCTCCAGGCCGCCGACGTGGCACTGCCACAGGTTGCGGGCGCTGGAGCCGGTGGGCCGGTCGCGGTGGAGGGTGACGGCACCCGGCGGGAAGGCCACGAAGACCGGTCCGGTGAGATCCTCGGTCGTGGTGATCGCCGGGCCCGCGTCGAGACGTACGGTGTGGCCCTCGGCCCGCCCCCGGTAGAGGTTGAGGCCGACCAGCTGGGCGATGTAGTCGGTGCGCGGATGACGGGCGATGTCCGAGGGCGTGCCCTCCTGGACGGCCCGGCCGTGCTCGATGACGACGAGCCGGTCGGCCAGCACCATCGCGTCCAGCGGATCGTGCGTCACGAGGACGGCGACGGCCTCGAAGTCCGTCAGATGGCGCCGGAGTTGGGCGCGCACCTCGAGCCGGGTCCGGGCGTCGAGCGCGGCGAGCGGTTCGTCCAGCAGCAGCAGCCGGGGATGGATGGCCAGCGCGCGGGCGAGGGCGACGCGCTGTGACTGCCCGCCGGACAGGCGGCGCGGCTTGGCGCCGGCGTGATCGGCCAGCCCCATGCGGTCCAGCCACGCGGCGGCCTGCGCCCGTGCCGTGGCCTTCGGCACGCCCTGGCAGCGCGGCCCGAAGGCCACGTTGTCGAGCGCGGACAGATGCGGGAAGAGCAGGTAGTCCTGGAAGACCACGCCGACCGGACGGGACTCGGGCGGCATACGGTCCAGCGCGGCGCCGTCCAGCCGCAGGTGACCGCCGTCGGACAGCGGGGTCAGTCCGGCGAGCGCGCGCAGCGCCGTGGTCTTGCCGGCGCCGTTCGGCCCGAGGAGCGCGACGACGTCGCCCGGGGCGGCGGTGAGGGCCACGTCGAGGTGGAAGGCGCCGCGGTGGACGAGGAGACGGGCGTCGAGGCCGGTTTCGGACGCTTCGGTGACGTGGCTCATGACGTCGTCATCCAGCGGTCCCGCAGGCCCGCGAGCACCGCGATCGACACGGCGAGGAGCACCAGGCTCAGCGCGATCGCGGCGGCCGGGTCGTTCTGCAGGGCCAGGTACACCGCCAGCGGCATGGTCTGGGTACGGCCGGGGAAGTTGCCCGCGAAGGTGATCGTCGCGCCGAACTCGCCGAGCGCGCGGGCCCAGGCCAGTACGGAACCGGCCGCGACGCCGGGCGCGATCAGCGGGAGCGTGACCCGGCGGAACGCGGTGAAGCGGGAGGCGCCGAGCGTCGTCGCGGCCTCCTCGTAACGTGGGTCCGCCGCCCGCAGCGTGCCCTCCACGCTGATCACCAGGAACGGCATCGCCACGAACGCCTCTGCGACCACCACCCCCGCCGTGGTGAACGGCAGAGTGATCCCGAAGGCCGAGTCCAGCCACTGCCCGACGATGCCGTTGCGGCCGAGGGCCAGCAGCAGTGCCACACCGCCCACCACCGGGGGCAGCACGAGCGGCAGCGTCACCAGGGCGCGGACGAATCCGCGCCCCGGGAAGTCCGTACGCGCGAGGAGCCAGGCGAGCGGCACGCCCAGCACCAGGCTCACCGCCGTGGCCAGTGTGGCGGAGACCAGGGACAGCTGGAGGGCCCCCCAGACCTCCGTGCTGGTCAGCTGGTCCGGCAGGCTGCGCCAGGGCGCCCGCACGAGCAGCGCGATCAGCGGGAGGAGAAGAAAGGCGAGCCCGACGAGGGCGGGCAGCAGCAGGGGAAGCGGCGCCCGCGCCCCGCCCCGTGACCGCGCCCGGACGCGTCGGCGCCGCGGCCCACCCGTCAGGGTGTCGGCCGGGGCGCCGGACGTGTCGAGCGCGGCCACGGGTTCGGTCACGGCTTCAGGAATCCGGCCGCCGTCAGCACCTTCTGGCCCCCGGCGGACTTCACCAGCTCGATGAACGCCTTCGCCGCCTCGGCGTTGGGCGCGTCCTTGAGCAGAGCGATCGGGTAGTCGTTGATGGCCTTGGCCGACTCGGGGAACTCCACGCCCGCCACCTCGTCACCCGCCGCCTTCACATCGGTCTTGTAGACGACGGCGGCGTCGGCCTCCTTCAGCCGCACCTTGGTCAGGGCGCTCTTGACGTCCTGCTCGTAGGAGACCGGGGTGAGCTTGAGGCCGCTGGCGTCCAGCGCCTTCTGGGCGGCGGCGCCGCACGGCACCGTCTTGTCGCACAGGACGACCTTGAGGCCGGACTTGGTGAGGTCCTTCAGGGAGGCGACCTTGTCGGGGTTGCCGGGCAGGGTCGCGATCTCCAGCTGGTTGCGCACGAAGGTGACGGGGGTGGCCGCCGCGTCCTTCTTGTCCGTCACGATGGCCATCGTCTTCGGGCTGGCCGCGGCGAAGACGTCCGCCGGGGCGCCGCCCGTGATGCTCGCGGCGAGCGTGTCACTGCCACCGAAGCTGAAGACGACCTTCGTCCCCGGGTGGGCCTTCTCGAACTGCTTGCCCAGGGCGTTGAAGCTCTCCTTGAGCGAGGCGGCGGCGAAGACGGTCACCGTGCCGGAGAGCTTCTTCGACTTCGCGGAGGAGTCCGACGTGCCCGAGGAACCGGAGCCCGAGTCGGACGAGGAGCAGGCGCTCAGGGCCAGCAGCGCGGCGGCACCCGCACCGGCCACCTGAAATGTCCGACGGGTCCGACGGGTCCGGCGCTCGGAACGGGTCATCACGGGCTACTCCCTCTGGCAGATGTGCGTGCGCCGCCCATCATGCCGCAGATGCCACCACGGGGTCTCTTGTCGCATCGCATGAGCCAACGAGTGAGGGGTTAGAGGTGCGCATGTGCGTTTGTACGGGGCGCTCATGCACGTGTGTACGGGTCGCTCACGTGCGGTCGATGTGCACGTTGGTGGACTTCACCCGCGCCGTGGCCTCCATGCCGACCTCCAGGCCCAGTTCCTCGACGGCCTCCCGGGTCAGCAGGGAGACCAGCCGGTGAGGGCCGGCCTGGATCTCCACCTGGGCCGCGACATCGCCGAGCTTGACTGCGGTGACGATGCCCGGGAAGGCGTTGCGGACGGAGGTGTACGAGACGTCCTCCTCCCCGCCGGTCTTCGCGAGCTCGACCGAGAACGCGGCCAGATCGCGCCCGTCGACGAGCCGCCGCCCGCTCTCGTCCCGGTGCGTGGCCACCCGCCCGGCATCCGCCCACCGTCGCGCGGTGTCGGAGCTGACCCCGAGGAGCCGGGCGGCCTGGCCGATTGTGTAGGACTGCATGGCCGTGACGATAACGGGGATCAGCCCGTCCGGCGTCTGAGCACGAGCGCGAAGCGCGATACGGGGGGTCTGGCGGCGGAGGCCCCCGAGTACGGGGCGGAGTATCTCTCGGCGCCGGACGCCCAGTGGGACAGCCACCGCCCGGTATTCGACACGGCGAAGGCGGGCTTGCGCACATCGGACTGACGCCCCGCGCCGTTCGGCCCGCGCGGGTACGCAACCTCACGGGGCGCCGGCCCCTCTTACCAGGCGTACGAGTCCAGTCGTACGGAGCCGGGTGCTCGGAGAGGCGTGTCTGGTGGCCCGTCAGTTGTCCCGTCGGAAGTTCATCGTCTACTCGCTGGCGGCTTCCACGCTGACCGTCGCGGCACCGCTCGGCTGTGACGGGTCGTCCGCGGAAGGCGTCGAGCCCACCGCCGCGCAGACCGGCGTACCGTCCGATGTCCTGGCGACCGGCACCGACGAGGAGATGCTGGTCCTGGAGGTCACCGCGGCCAACAGGATCGTCGTACGGCTGCCGCGCGTCGAGGTCGGCCAGGGCATCACCACCGCGGTCGCCATGATGATCGCCGAGGAGCTGGACGCCCGGCTCGCCGACGTCGACATTCCGCTCGCCGAGGCCCGGACCAAGGGGAACCAGTACACCGGCGGCTCGAACTCGGTCAGCTCGCTGTACGGTCCGGCCCGCGCGCTGGCCGCCACCGCGCGCGCCAAGCTGGTCACCGCGGCCTCCCGGCGCTGGCATCTCCCGCCGCGCCTGCTGCGCACCCGGGACACCATGGTGATCGCCCCCGACGGCCGCAGCGCCAGCTTCGGATCACTGACCGAGGCCGCCGCCCGGATCCACCGGCCCGCCGTGTCGACCGAGCCCAAACCGGCGTCCCGGCACCGGGTGATCGGGCGGCCGACGACCCGGATCGACGCACGGGACATCGTCACCGGCAAGGCGCGGTACGCCGGTGACCTGTCGGTGGCCGGGGCGAAGCCGACCGTGGTGGCCAGGCCCCCGACGCTCGGCGGGAAGATCGTCTCGGTGGACGACCGGGCCGCGCGCGCGATGGCGGGCGTCCACGCGGTGGTCAGGATCCCTGGCGGTGTCGCCGTCGTGGCGGACTCCTTCCACCACGCCTTCAAGGCCAGGGACGCCCTGCGGATCACCTGGGCCCCGGGCCCGCTCGCCGCCCTGTCGGACGCGGCCATCAGGGCCCGGCTGCGCGCCGCCGTCCCACCGCTCGGGACCCCGCTGCTCGGCACCCGGCAGGTGACGGGCGAGTTCGAGTTCGCCTTCGTCAGCCACGCCCCGATGGAGGTGCTGACCGCGGTGGCGGACGTACGGGCCGAGCGCGCGGAGATCTGGTTCGCCTCCCAGACGCCGATGGACGCGCGCGACAGCATCGCCTCCGCGATCGGGCTGCCGGCGTCGAAGGTCCGGGTGCACGTCATGCGGGGCGGCGGCTCCTTCGGACGGCGGCTCAATTACGACGCGGCCATCGAGGCGGCCCTGATCTCGAAGGCCGCTCACCGCCCGGTGAAGCTGATGTGGAGCCGGAACGACGACATCCGGCACGGCAGGATGCGCCCCGCCAGCCACCACCGGATCCGGGCCAGCCACGCGGGCGGCAGGGTGGTGGCCTTCACGCACATGATGGCGTCCGTGAGCGAGTCGTACGAGAAGTCGGGGGCCGTCGTTCAGGACGGCGAGGCGGGGGCCGCCGTTCAGGGCGGCGAGTCGGGGGCCGCCGTTCATGGCGGCATCAAAACCGCCGCCGTCGCCGCCGGTCCGCTGCCCAGCGACAGCGGCCTGTACAACTTCGGCCGCGTCTCGGGCGATTCGGGCTCGGTCGAACTCGCGATGCCGCTGGGCGCCTGGCGTTCGGTGGACTCCGGGACGATGCGGACCGCGGAGGAGATCGTCGTGGACGAGATCGCCGCGAGCCTGGGCGAGGACGCGGTCGCGTTCCGGCGTACGACGCTGAGGAGCAAGGCGGTCAGGGCCGTACTCGACAAGGTGGCGACCGCCGGGCACTGGGGCCGCGACATGCCGGCGGGGCAGGCCCAAGGGGTGGCCGTGCACGAGGAGTACGGCTCCTGCGTGGCCTGTCTGGTCGAGATCGACGTCACCGATCCGAAGGAGCCGCGGGTCACCAGGGTGGTGATGGCGGCCGACGTCGGAACGGCCGTCAACCCGCGCGGACTCGAAGCCCAGCTCATGGGCACCGCGATCGACGGTATCTCCACCGTGCTGCGGGCCGGCCTGCACATCGACCGGGGCGCCGTCCGCGAGGGCAGCTTCGCGGACTTCCACTACGCCCGCCAACGGCACGCCCCACTGCGCTTCGAGGCGCACATCATGCCCTCCGCCGCCGACCCCTCAGGCGCGGGCGAGCTCGGCGTACCGGCCGCGGCGGGCGCCGTCGCCAATGCCTACGCCCGCGCGACGGGCACCCGGCCCCGGCGCTTCCCGATCAATTTCTGACCTCCCCGACTTCTGAGACGGTGCCGATGCCCTCCTACTCCTTCGTCCTCAACGGGAAACCGGTCACCGTCGACGCACCGGCCGACATGCCCCTGCTGTGGGTGCTGCGCGATCTGCTCGACGTCACCGGCCCCAAGTACGGCTGCGGTGTGGGCGTCTGCCGTGCCTGTACCAGTCATCTCGACGGCGCGGAGATCCAGCCCTGCGTCGTCCCGGTCGCGGACTGCGCGGACCGCAGGGTCACCACCATCGAGGGGCTGGCCGACGGCGACACCCTGCACCCCGTGCAGCAGGCCTGGCTCGACTGCGATGTCGCCCAGTGCGGCTTCTGCCAGCCCGGGCAGATCATGGCCGCCGCCGCCCTGCTCAAGAAGACGTCCAGCCCGACGGACGCCGACATCGACCGGATCGAGAACGTCTGCCGCTGCGGCACCTACTCGCGCATCCGCGAGGCGATCAAGAAGGCGTCCTCGCAGGACTGACGGGCCCCGGCATGCCGCCGCGGTCGTGCCGCGGCGGCGTTCGGCTGTCAGGGGAGCGGACGGCCTAGCGGGAGAAGTACAGGTACTTCCAGGGGCCGTAGGTCGTGGTGTTCACGGTGTCGCCGGACGACGCGTTGACGTACACCGACCGTACGCGCGTCTTGATCCCGGACTCGTCCGGCGCCGGAAGGCTCACGGCCGACTTCCCGCTCGTGCTGAGCGCGAAGTACTCCGAGTCGGCGGAGTGCCACGCGCCGCCCGAGTAGACCTGCACGTCGAAACGCTGCTGACGGCCCGTGTAGTAGGTCATGGTCGTGGTGAGCAGCGGGTCGGTGCTCTGGTGGAACCAGTAGTACGACCTCGAGCCGATCGTGCCCGTCTTGTAGTACCTGGAGACGGCGGTGGAGATCTTGACCCGGGCGTACCCCGTGGACTTCACCGTCCTGGGCGCGTTGCGGGCGTCCCCCTTGAAGACGGCGGTGACGTCCGTGTCGCGCGTCATGTTCACGGTCGCGGAGATGTTGCCTCCGGAGTCGACCGTCCCGGTCTTCAGCAGCTTGTTGGGCTTGTCGCCGCCGAAGGGGTTCGCCCAGATCTCGACCGTGCGGTTCTTGTACGTCGAGCCGAGGTGCGCGGTGAAGGAGACGTCCTTGCCGTAGTCGTACACCTTGCCGTTGTTGTCCAGGGTCAGCGTCGTCGCCGTACGGGAGACCGTGACCTTGTCGGAGGCGCTGACCGCCGCGTGGTCGGCGTCGCCCGCGTAGGAGACCTTGTACGTGACCGTGCCGCCGGCCGGCGGGGTGTCGGTGAAGCTGTACGAGCCGTCCGCCGTGACCGGTGCGGCGGCCAGCGCCTTGCCGTTCGGGCTGTCCAGGTCGCTGCGGGTCACCTGGAGCGAGACGCCGCTCGGCAGCGGCACCGTCGCCGACAGCTTCCCGGTGACGGTGAGCTGCTTGGCCCGTGTGGCGGTCGAGGGCGCGTCCACCGTCAGGGTGGGCACGTTCACCGTCGGATCGGTGAGCACCTTGAGGGTGTAGCCGCTGGTCGTCCCCACCAGCGCGAAGAGCCGGGAGGAGTCCGGGGCCCACCTCAGGGAGGTCGTCGCGGTCGCTCCGGTGGCGTAGGTGCGCACCGGCTCGGTGGTGTCGGGCCGGTAGACCGCCACCGTGTCGCCGTTCGCCTGAGCGACCAGTCCGTTCGCGGCGATGTCGGCGCTCTGCCCGGCGGGGTAGGCGCCGTCGGCGGTGAACTTGCCGTCCGCGTAGGCGTCCCGCTCCCTGCCGTTGACCAGCACCCGCGCGGCGCCCGGCACGACGTCGATGTCGCTGATGCCGCTGTTCAGGGAGTAGTCGCCGTTGTACCAGGCGAGCGGCTGCGGCGTACCGCCGGAGACGTCCAGGACGGCCATCGAGTCCGTGCTCAGGCCGCTCTCGCCGACGGCCAGCAGGCCGGGCGCGGACGCGTCGGTGTCCAGCAGCGCCGGGCCCCAGACCCGGTTCGAGTACTGGGCGAGCTTCACCGCGTCGTCCCCGCCCGCCGGGTCGACCGAGCCCAGGTCGCCGGACCACTGGTCGCCGTACGTGAACCACACCTTGCCGCCGGCGAAGGCGACATGGCGCGGGCCGGTGGTGGTGGCGACGGTGTAGCGGGCCTTGACGTCGAGGGTGGCCGCGTCGAGCGCCACGATCTGGTGGTTGCCCTGCGCTGCCGCGTACAGGGTGCTGCCGTCGTCGGAGAGTGCGAGGTCGGTGACCTCGGTGATGCCGCTCACCGCGTCGACGAGGGTGCCGTCGTAGTCGGTTGCCAGGACCTTCCCGGCTTCGCTGTCGCCGACGAAGACCCGCTGAAGCGCGCCGTCCGCGACGATGCCGCCGGGCGCCAGGACGACGGCGGACTCCGCCGAGGCGGGTCCGGCCACGGCGAGGCTCAGTGCCGCCGAGCCGAAGAGGACCGCGAGCGACGTCGCGGCCGAGATGCTGCGCGTACGCACAGTGTTGTTACCCCCACAAGGAAACCCGGTGTCTGCCCGGGAGTTGAGAGCGCCGCGCAACGCCCGGACGTGACCGCGAGACGCGGTGACGCGCGGGGCGCGGCTGCTGTCCGGCAGCGTAGGTCATGGGAGTGACGGATGAGGTAAGAGTTTCGGGCGAGGGGACGAGGAGGGGGTTGCGGGCGAGGGAGGCGGTACGGCCGTGCGGTGGCGCACGTCGCGCCCTCGGACAGAGCGCGGGCGAGCTTCGCGCGAAGACCACTGCGCCCGGGCGACAGCATGGTGAGCCGCGCCCCGGTCCCAGCAGGGGGTTCGAGCCGACCGGCGGCTTCCCGCCGCGCGGATCAGCGGGAACTGTCGGAGCTCTCGGCCGCCGCGCGGGGTCAGCGGGAACTGTCGGAGCTCTCGGCCGCCGCGCGGCGGTACTCGGAGTTGATGCGCTGCGCTTCCTCGAGCTGGTCCTCGAGGATGACGATGCGACAGGCGGCCTCGACCGGCGTGCCTTTGTCGACGAGCTCGCGCGCGCGGGCGGCGATCCGCAGCTGGTAGCGGGAGTACCGGCGGTGGCCGCCCTCGGAGCGGAGCGGAGTGATCAGCCGGGCCTCACCGATGGCTCGGAGGAAGCCGGGGGTGGTGCCGAGCATCTCGGCGGCCCGGCCCATCGTGTAGGCGGGGTAGTCGTCGTCGTCCAGACGACCACTGAGCGGGATATCTGCTGTCATGTCACCTCGTAGTGCAACGCGTCGAGGGGCCTTGATGCCGTACGGCACCAAGGCCCCGAAGGAAATTGAACACCATCTGTCGGCTCTACTGCTCTGCCGACCTTCTGTTTCCGCTGCCCGGCCCGGGAGAGGGGCGGGTGTGCGGGGATCGCGGCTGCTTGACCGGGGACCACCTTCCATTCCGGGGTCTTGCGGTACCCGGACCGACTGTTTCTCGGGCCGGGCGATCCTGATGGCGTCTGGTCCCTCCTTCTTCCTCTCGTACAACCACCGTTTCTACGAGAGAAACCTTAGCCAGGCCGCCGCCCAATGTCTACTCTCACGAACATAGATTTGGGGCCGCTCGGGTCGTAGGTATTCTGCGGTCCGCTACGGCGGGCGGGCCGCTGAATAGAATCGGCTCCCATGTCGAACCCTGACCAGCTGCTCGTGGACATCTCCGCCAAGGTGGAGTCCGGGCAAAGCAATCAGATGTCGCTGACCGTGGTGGTCGGCGGTGCTGTCATCACCGGCCGACTGGCTCCCGAATCCGTGTGGCGGGAGCGTGTGTCGGAGGTCCTGAAGGACTCGGACCGGCTCGGCCCCTTCGCCGACGTCTTCGCCCCCGACCGGACGGAGCGCCGGCCCGGACGTGCTGAGCCGCCCACGTATCTGCACTTCCATCTCGCCCGGATCCTGCAAGGCAGCGTCGGCATCCCCGAGACGGGCGGCATGTACCGCGTCGCGATCAGGGACGTCAGCGCCTGGACGGTGGGCGACTTCAGCTACTCCGACCAGTGAGGCGCTGCTCGCCGGCTGCCCCGGCCGGCCGGGGGTCGTCGACCGGTCGGACATGACATACGACGAGGGCCCTGCCGACGTGTGTCGGCAGGGCCCTCGTCTGTGTCCCGGTGTCGGGTTTCCGTCTGTCACGACCCCAGAGGGGCGGGGCTGCCGAGCAGCGCCGACGCGGTCTCGAGGGGAGTGAGGACGGGCGCGGGCGGGGCCTCGTCGGGGTTGCGGCAGGTGAAGCCGAGACGGCTCATGGCCCGGGTGACCTCCCCGCTGGTGAAGTCGCGGCGGTCCTGCCGGGTGACGACTTCGCCCACCTGTTTGACGGGGTAGTGGGAGCGGCCGATGATCACGTACTCACCCGTGACGGGCTCGGGCTTGACGCCCTTCATCGAGGCCAGCACCCCGCTCTTGGTGAGGTCGAAGGGGAACCGGGCGATGACGCAGCGCATGATGCCTCACAGAAAGGTAGCGGGGGCGGGGCCGATGGAGTGACGTGGATCAGCGGGAGAGGGTGAGGGCGCCCGGTCCATCGGCGCGCAGGACGTCTGCGACCCGGATCCGGTCCGTATAGGCGGGGCTGTCACGGACGACGGTGAGCTGGGCCCGGGTGATCAGGCCCGTGCACAGTTCGTCCCCGTCGCAGACCAGCAGATGGCCGACCTGGGCGCCGGCCATCACGGACAAGGCCACCTCGACGGTCATGTCCTCGCGGACCCGCGGCCCGGACACGTCACGGTCGTCGACCATGGTCATGAGGGCGGGACTCGCCAGGCGCTGCTGCGTCTGAACAAGAGTCAAAGGGTGCCTCCTGCGGAGCGGGGGTGAGCTGCTGGCCACGGATGTCCTAGGCCGCCGGGTCGAAGGCGGACTGACGCCGTGCCGTGCGGCGCCCGGGCTCGCCGGTGGGCCGGCCCTGGACGGCGCGGCCGCGGCGGCCTCGGGAGATGCCGCGCCGGGGGCGCTCCACGGCCGGCGCGGTGATGGCGACGGGGGTGCCCGAGGGCGCCTGGGCGCCCGTGATACGGCTCAACTCGGCCTCGCCCGAGCGGACTTGGGTGGTCCGGGCGGTGACGCCCGCGGCAGCCATGAGCCGGCTCATGTCGCGGCGCTGGTTCGGCGTCACGAGGGTCACGACGCTGCCGGACTCACCGGCACGGGCCGTACGACCGCCACGGTGCAGATAGTCCTTGGGGTCGGTGGGCGGATCCACGTTCACGACCAGGTCGAGGTTGTCGACGTGGATGCCGCGCGCCGCGACATTGGTCGCCACCAGCACCGTCACATGACCGGTCTTGAACTGGGCGAGGGTCCGCGTGCGCTGCGGCTGGGACTTGCCACCGTGCAGGGCCGCGGCCCGGACGCCGCTGCTGAGCAGGTGCTCCGTCAGCCGGTCCACCGCGTGCTTGGTGTCCAGGAACATGATCACCCGGCCCTCTCGAGCCGCGATCTCGGTGGTCGTCCGTTGCTTGTCCGCGCCGTGCACATGGAGTACGTGGTGCTCCATGGTGGTGACGGCGCCGGCGGACGGGTCGACGGAGTGGACCACCGGGTCGGTCAGATAGCGGCGGACCAGCAGGTCGACGTTGCGGTCCAGGGTCGCCGAGAAGAGCATCCGCTGTCCCTCGGGACGCACCTGGTCGAGCAGCGCGCTGACCTGGGGCATGAAGCCCATGTCGGCCATCTGGTCGGCCTCGTCGAGGACGGTGATGGCGACCTGGTTCAGCCGGCAGTCGCCGCGGTCGATGAGGTCCTTGAGCCGGCCCGGCGTCGCGATGACGACCTCAGCCCCGGAGCGCAGCGCACCTGCCTGCCTGCCGATCGACATCCCGCCGACCACCGAGGCAAGCCGCAGCCTCACGGAGCGGGCGTACGGAGTGAGCGCGTCGGTGACCTGCTGGGCGAGCTCGCGGGTGGGCACGAGGACGAGGGCCAGCGGCTGCCGGGGCTCGGCGCGCTGACCGGCTGTACGGGCCAGCAGGGCGAGGCCGAAGGCGAGGGTCTTGCCCGACCCGGTGCGGCCACGGCCGAGTACGTCACGACCCGCGAGGGAGTTCGGCAGGGTCGCCGCCTGGATCGGGAACGGTACGGTCACGCCTTCATGGCCGAGCGCGGCCAGCAACGGCGCCGGCATGGCGAGATCGGCGAACGCCTCGACGGCGGGCAACGCCGGGGTGATCGTCGCCGGCGGCGCGAACTCACCTTGCGGCGCGGCTTGTTGACGTCCGTAACTCTTTCCGCGGCGCTGGGTGTTTGTACGGGTGCGGTTCATGTGGAACCTTCCTTGATGTGGCGCGTATCAAGGAATTCCCGCCATGAATATGAGCAGCGCGGAGAATCGCAAGAACGGGCCGAAGAAAACGCGAGGGGCCGCATCGATCGGCGACATGCTCGCGGCTGCGTCCGAAAAGGCAGCGAGAAAGCAGCGAGCTGGGACCCGCACCCCAGGGTGCGGGTCCCAGCTGCGAAGTCGGTGTCGGCGTCAGGCGGGAACGATGTTCTCGGCCGTCGGGCCCTTCTGGCCCTGCGCGATGTCGAAGCTCACCTTCTGGCCTTCCTGCAGCTCGCGGAAGCCCTGGGCGGCGATGTTCGAGTAGTGGGCGAAGACGTCGGCGCCGCCGCCGTCCTGCTCGATGAAGCCGAAGCCCTTTTCCGCGTTGAACCACTTCACGGTGCCTGTAGCCATGTCGGTCTCCTTCGGGAGATAGAGAAGAGCGCCACCCGAAAATGAAACCGATGAGGCACTTGAAATTTATAGGGGAACCCCTACATCCAACTGAGCCCGACAGTAGCATGCTGCGATCGGCCATGCGTGGGGAGTAACTCTGCTCTGTCTGCCGAGCAAGGAACCTTCACCGCGCGTCATATTAATTTCTCACTTCATGGCCACAGATATTGCCTTGCCCGGGCCGCAGGGTCACTCGGCACCCTCGCGGAGCGCCTCTTCGATCGCTGCTCGGTCGGTTCCGCCAGGACCCGCCTGCGGTCCTCGGGAGAGGGCAGGCGGGGGACCAGACCGGCTCCTTCCCTGCGGTCGATCAGCCGGGTGGTGCCCCCGCGGGTGGAGTGGTCGAGGGGTCATGAGCTGTCGTTGCGTCGGTACACCGTCACCCTGCGGCCCCGGACCTGCTTGTCCGCCACCGGCGTGAAGTACTTCTTCAGTACTGAGGTCTTCATTTGGTCTCGTTCCGCCGACACCGGTCTCGCGACCTTCGGTGCGTCCGTCACCAGGAGGATCCGCCGCTGGGTCAGCATCGCGGCGCGGATCCGGGCCGGGCCGGCCTCCACGCCCTTCAGGGTTCCGGACTTCTGCGGGCTCTCGGTCAGCGCTATGTCTCCCAGGCCGGTGAAGGCGTGCGGTGAGACCAACTTGGTGTCGCGGCGCGCTGCCGGTACGAAGAGGACCGCATCTCCGGGCTTCTTGAGCCGCCGTACGTCCGCCGCCACGGCCAGGACGTCGTCCACCCGGCTCGCCGCGGAGCGCTTGGCCAGCGACTGGGGCAGCAGTGCCGTCATCGCCACGGCGATGGTCATGGGGAGGATCCATGGGGCCGCCTTCGGGAAGCGCGGCGCGGCCGCCCGTATCGCCGTGCCCAGCGCTGTTCCGATCAGCAGTGCCAGACCCAGCAGGCTGAACAGGACGTACCTGTCGAGGAACAGCGGCTGGATCAGGCAGAGGCCGATCAGAATGAGCTGCGGCACCGCGAGCAGCGGCAGTCCCACGGCCGCTATCGACAGTCGGCCCGTGCGCGGGCGGTCCACCAGTGCGCCGAGGCCGCCGATCGCCAGCAGGACGGCCGGGCCGATCATCATGTGCCAGGTCAGCGGCGGTATCCATGAGACCTGGTCGGACTGACTCCGGGTGAACAGGATCAGTGGCAGCGTCCCTGCCACGGCCGCCGCCGAGGCCGCCGTCCAGCGGGTCCACACTCCGCGCCGGGCCCGCGTCCACAGCAGGGTCGCCGCGTGCGCGGGCAGGATCATCAGCGACAGCCAGTTCAGCAGCCCGCACAGCAGGACCGTGCCGCCGTAGGCCGCCCAAAGTGCCGCTCTGCCACGGCCCTTGAGTACGGTCACCAGCAGCAGCGTCGAGATCGCGGCGCCGGCCGCGACCAGCGCGTACGGGCGGCCCTCCTGCAGATAGAACTGCACCGCCGGAAGCAGTCCGAGCGCCAGCCC
Source organism: Streptomyces sp. NPDC048415 (assembly GCF_040651675.1). Lineage (NCBI taxonomy): Bacteria > Bacillati > Actinomycetota > Actinomycetes > Kitasatosporales > Streptomycetaceae > Streptomyces > Streptomyces sp. NPDC048415. The sequence continues at coordinate 27,995 of NZ_JBEZKJ010000007.1, forward strand.
TCCCCCCAGACCCGCCCACACCCCGGCCAGTCGGTGGCCGATGACGGTCACACAGGCCGCCGCCACCGCCATGGCCAGCACGGAGGGCAGCCGCAGCGTCGTCGTGCCGGGCCCGAAGCACTCGAACAGTCCGTGCATCAGCAGGTAGTAGAGCCCGTGTACGGCGTCGACCTGTCCCAGCATGTGCCAGATCTCGGCGGTGGGCCGTTGGGCCACCTGCCAGGTCGCCGCCTCGTCCCGCCACAGACTGTGCTGCCGGGACAGCCCCCACAGGCCCAGGGCCAGGGTCCACAGCGCGGAAATCGGCCAAGTAGGCAGGGGGCGGCGGCCGTTGGTTATGGGGGGATTCATGAAGGTGGTCAGGCCCTCGGGGTAGCGGTACGAACTGAAGTCGACGGTTCGTCGACATGGCCAAGACCCTCCGGACCGGCTTTCGGGTTGCGCGGAAGTACCGCGGAGTCGCGAATTTCACTTTGCCCGGAAAGGCAGGGAAATGGTCTGCGCCGTCTCGGATCTCGTCGGCTCCCGGGCATCCGGGTCCGGGGAGGCGGCCGGCGAGCGGCGCTGAAATGGGCGGAACTGATTGAGTCGTCGGGCCTCCTGGAGCTCTACCAGCAGCCCGAGCTGGACGTCGTCAGCTATTTCCCGGCCGTCGAACCCGCCACCCTGACCGGCATCGACGCTGCCTCGGCAGGCATCCTGGCGGACGGCATGACCAGCCCGGACCCGGTGTTCCTGAGCACCCTCAAGGCCGGCCACCAGGCATTCGCCGTACGGCATCCGAAGGTCACCGGGGACGCCGGCAACGCACGCGTCCTGCGCAGCGTCCTGATGAAGCCGGAGTCCGAGCACCACATCGAGCACCTCCCCGCCCGAGTGGAGCAGAACGCCCGTTCCCGGCCTTCCGCGGCGCAACCGGGTAACTGACCTTCATATCAGCGGCCCAAACGGCCTGACCAGCGGTTCCGTGCAGGCGTTCAGGTCGCTGTCAGGTTCCGGGCGGACCGTGGCAACTCATGCCCCAGAAGCCCCAAAGCAATGGCAAAGGGATCTAGGAGAGGGGCAGTTCACCGTGTCATCGTGCGAGCCATGACGACAGAGCACCTCCTTGATGACCGGCCCCTCGTACCCTTGCGCGGGTCGGCGAGCAAGGTGCCGGAAGTGACTGTCTACTTCTGGATCATCAAGGTGTTGACCACGGGCATGGGAGAGACGGCGTCCGACCTCCTGGCCCGTCTGCTCGGCCCGATCCCGGCGGTGGCTCTCGGCGGTCTCGCCCTGACCGCCTCCCTGGCCATCCAGTTCACCGTCCGCCGGTACGTCGCCTGGATCTACTGGACCGCCATCGTCATGGTCAGCGTCTTCGGCACCATGGCCGCCGATGTCCTGCACGTCGGCCTCGGCGTCCCCTACGTGGTGTCGACCCCGCTCTTCCTCACCGCCCTGGCCGCTGTCTTCGCCCTCTGGTACGCGAGTGAGCGGACCCTGTCCATCCACAGCATCCGCACCCGTCGCCGTGAGACGTTCTACTGGGCGGCGGTCCTCGCCACGTTCGCCCTCGGCACCGCCGCGGGCGACCTCACCGCCACCGTCGGCTTCGGCTACCTCGGCTCTGTCCTCCTGTTCGCCGTCGCGATCTGCGTACCCGCCATGGCCCACCGCTGGAGCAGCCTGAACGCGGTGACCGCCTTCTGGTCCGCGTACGTCATCACTCGCCCCCTCGGCGCCTCCCTCGCCGACTGGATGGCCCTCGGCCACAGCCGCGGCGGCCTCGCCCTGGGACTGGGCCCGGTCACCTTCGCGTGGACGGTTGCCATCGTCGGGTTCGTCGGCTACCTGGCCGTGTCGCAGCGCGACCGCCAGGTCGCCGCCGCGGTCTGACACGCGCAGGTCGTAGTCGATGCGCCGACCGCTCCGCGGAAACGTCGATGGGCATCGGCGTCGCACCGCCGCCTCGTCGCGCTGCGGAGGCATCGTGCGCCCGTGCACACCGGAAAGGGTGGGGACAGCGCTGCCGGGAGCACAATGGAAGGGCGATGCCGTCGGTGCTCACCAGGGGGTGTCGAGGGTGGCCAGGAGATGCCGTACACGGGTGTGGCTGTGGCGATGGCGGCGCAGTCCGCTGAGGCGACGCAGTGATGTCGTCGAAGCCTGGGTCGTGCTCGTGGCGTGGACGATCGCCGTGGTCGGCGGTCTGCTGGCGGGCTGGGTCACGGCGAGCGTGACGCAGCAGGGCCTCGACCGGGCACGCGCGGAGCGGAGCGCGGTCTCGGCCGTACTCGCCGAGGATGCGCCAGGCGGCGCGTCCGCCCGGATCGCCGGTGACAACCGGGTATGGGCCACGGTGCGCTGGAAGGCGCCGGACGGCTCGCTCCATGCCGACCGGGCCGCGGTCCCGCCGAGCAGCCGGGCCGGCACCCGGATCACGGTGTGGACGGACAAGCACGGAGCAGTGGTCTCGAAGCCCCTCAGCCGAGGGCAGGCGGAGCTGCAGGTGGCCATGTCCGGCGCGCTCGCCACGGTGGGCGCCGGCGGGCTGGTGCTGGCGGGCGCCTGGATCGTACGGGTGCGGATGGACCGGCGGCGCCTGGACCAATGGGCCGCGGAGTGGAAGCACCTCGGCACGCGAGGGGGCAGCACGACCGGTTGAACGTGTCCCGGCGGCGCCGATTCTTCGCGGGGCCACGCACGCGCTGCGGCACGACGAAGGCTCCACTCCGATCGGCCGGACAGGCCTAGCCGGCACGTTCGGCGGTCCAGGTGATGCGCGGGGGCACGACTCGGGCGCACAGGGGGTTGCCGCATGCGTCGGTCAGGCCGAGGCGTGCGACCAGCAGGCCGTCACGTGCGGCGGCGGCGAGTACGTCGGCGGGGACGGAGTCGAGCATGAGCTTGGCGCGTCGGAACATCGCGAAGTAACCGGACTCGTCGACCGTGCCCCACGACAGGTAGATGAACCGGTGTCCGAGCCGGTCCTGTACATAGGGGCCCTTCACCTCGGTGCCGGTCGGCGAAACGACCGCGGTGCACTCCAGCGTCCACGTCGCGGACGGGGCGTCGCCGGGCTGGGGGTCGAGGAGTTCAGCCGGGCGGTCGCGGCGTTGTACGGCGACGTGGACGTTGCCGTAGACCGGGACATCCCTGTCGGCGGGGGCAGGGCAGGTGAGGCCGGGCAGGTCGACGGCGTCGATGCGGATGTGCATGCCGGCCATCATGCCGCCCACCGGTGAAAGGCCACCCGGCCAGGTCCGCCCGGGCCCGGGGAACGACCGTCATGGTGCCGGCCGCGTACCGCCCGGCCTCATCGTCCTCCGAGAACGCCGCGCACGCCTTGCTGACAGCGCCAGTCCACTCCGCCCAACAGCCGGCAGCATGTCACCCCGACGTCCGTCGGCGGGTTCTCATACGGGAGCGGGTGACGGTAACTCGTACGGTGTTCCCGGTGGCCGGCCTGGCCGTGGTGTCCGCCGCGGCTCGCGGCAGGTCGGGCGGGAGGCGGGCGGCGACGCGTTCGGCGGTGGCGGCGGCCCAGCGGCCGGAGGTGACGGTGCCCAGGACCAGGATGGCCGCCCCGCAGCCGGCGATGATCCACCAGGCCGCCTCTCGCGCGCCGGCGGCGACCGCGGCACCGATCACCGCGATGCCGAGCGAGGAGCCGACCTGCCGGCTGGTCGCGGCGACCGCGGCGGCCACCCCGGCCTGGGTGCGCGGCATGCCGGACACCGCCGCATAGGTGATCGGTGCGTTGACGAAGCCGAAGCCGAGACCGAACAGGGCGTACGTCAGGTACAGCAGGGTGTCGGAGGGGTGGGAGGAGCGGGTGGCGGCGACGGCCAGTAGACCGCTGGTGGTGATGCCGGCCCCCGCGAGCAGCAGCGGAATCCGCGGCCCGCGACTTCCCACGATCCGCCCGGACAGCGGCGGGCACACCAGGGCCAGCACCGCCATCGGCAGCAGGTGCAGGCCGGCGGCCAGCGCGCTCAGCCCCAACTCTCCTTGCAGGTAGAGAGTGTTGGCGAAGAGGAAGCCGCCGAGTGCGGCGAAGGCGAAGACTGCTGTCGCGGTGGCGCCGCTGAAGGGGGCGCTGCGGAAGAGCCGCGGTTCGATGAGCGGTTCGGCGCGCCGGTTCTCATGCGGTACGAAGGCGGCCAGCGCGCCCGCCGCCACGATCAGACAGGCCACGATCGGCGGCGCGGTCCAGCCCACGCCGGGCGCCTCGATGATGGCGTACGTCAGCGCGCCGAGCAGGACGATCACCAGCAACTGGCCCACGGCGTCCGCCCGTCGGGCCCGGAGCGCGCGGGACTCCGGAACGAACAGCGCGGTGAGCGCCAGCGCGGCCAGCCCGATCGGCACGTTCAGCCAGAACACCGACCGCCACCCGGCCGACTCCACCAGCAGGCCGCCGAGGACCGGCCCGGCCGCCATGCTGAGGCCCACCACCCCGCCCCAGACGCCGATGGCCCGTGCCCGCTCCCGTGGCTCGGTGAAGGTGTTGGCGAGGATGGCCATGGCGACGGGGGTGAGCATGCTGCCACCCACCGCCTGAACCGTTCGAAAGGACACAAGCCACCCGGTGGTCGGGGCCAGGCTGCACAGGGCCGATCCGGCGGTGAACAGAACGAGACCGAGTTGGAAGATCCGTCGACGTCCGAGGCGGTCGGCGGTGGCACCGGCCAGGGTCAGCAGCGAGGCCAGCACGATGGTGTACGCGTCGAGCGTCCACTGCAGGCCGGAGACCGAGGAGTTCAGATCCCGCTGCATCGAGGGCAGTGCGACGTTGAGGACGGTGACGTCGAGGCTGACCAGCAGCACGCTCAGGCAGCAGACGGCCAGGACGGGCATGCGGCGCCCGCGGCCGGGTTCGGGCATGTCGACCCTCCGGTCGTCGTCAGCCGTTGGGCCGGTTGGCGGCGTGGGAGTCGGCGAAGTCCGAGATCACGGGAAGCAGTTGCCCGGGCGTCTCGATCTGGGGCATGTGACCGGTGCGGGGCAGGAGGGCGAACCGGGCGCCGGGGACGGCGGCGGCGTACGCGCGTCCGTACTCGGTGTCGACGACCTGGTCGCTCTCGCCCCACGCCACGAGGACCGGGTGGGTGACCTTGGCCAGGCGCTCGCGCAGGGTCGGGTCGGCCATGGCGTGCGGTTCCGAATAGACCTGCAGGGCGGCCCGGTTGGTGACCGCGACGGCGCGCTGTGCGTCGGAGAACGCGCTCGGGTCGACAGCGAATTTCGCGGGGTCGTGGAAGGCGAGAGCGGAGAGTTCGGCGGGCGTCAGGGTGAAGGGGTCGGCGACGGGGTGGCCGGGGACGTGGATGCCGGTGGCGTTGACGAGGACGACGCCGCTGATCCGGCCGCTGCCGAGCAGGGCCAGCTCGGCGGCGATCCAGCCGCCTATGGAGTTGCCGACGACGGTGACGTCCTCCAGTTCGAGCTCGTCCAGCAGCCGTACGTAGACCTGGGCGAGGGTGGGCACGTCGGTCAGCCAGTCGGGGCGGGTGGTGCCGCCGAAGCCGGGGTGCACGGGAGTGATGACCCGGGCGGCCCGCTGTTCGGCGAGGAGCCCGGCGAACCCCGCGACGGTCTGCGGACCGCCGCCCCCGTGCAGGAGGAGGAAGGGGTGACCCTGGCCCCGCTCGTCGACGGTGAAGTCCAGGTCGACGTCGCCGGAGTCGAGGGTGAGGGTGATCGTGCGGGAGGTGCTGGTCACAGGAGTCTCCACATCGGTTACTGGCATGGGGTGTTGGCGGCGCGGTCCGTCATGCGTAGTCGGTCGCGGGAACGGTGGCGTAGTGGCTCATCGCCCGGACGGTCGCCTGCGGGGTCAGCTCCTGGCCGTCGGCGATCATGTCCCGCAGATCGCGGAAGTACTGCACGTACAGATCGGGCGTGAAGGTGTTGAGCATCACCGCCGGCTCGTCGCCGAGATTGGCGAAGGTGTGCGGCGCGCCGGGCGGGATCATCGCGAGGGTGCCGGCCGGCGCGACATGGGTCGTCTCCCCGACGGTGAAGTGCACGGTGCCGGAGACGACGTAGAAGCCCTCGTCGTGCTGGGCGTGCCGGTGCTGCGGCGGCCCTTCGGTGTGCGGGGCGAGGGTGATCTCGCCGATTCCGAGACGGTGCCCGGTGGTGCTGCCGTCCTCGAGGATGCGGATCTGTGCCGGTCCCAGGCGGATCGTCTCGCCGTCGTCCGGGCCGACCACGGAAACCTCCGTCATCGCCATCTCCTTCGTGGGCTTTTTCGTGAGAGTCGACTCTCACGAAGGAGATTAAAGGGAGTGGTCTCGTTATGCAAGTGGACTCTCACGATGAGAGTTGGCGGTGATAAGATGACGGCGGATGGGCGGGCAGGAAAGGGGACCTACCGATGCCGACGACGCAGACGGACACCGGCCGCAGCAATCAGAAGAAGCGCACGCGCACGGCGATCGTCGAGGCCGCCCGCGAACTCATCGGCACGGGTGCCGAGGTGACCATGCCCGCGATCGCGCGCGCGGCCCTGGTCTCCGAGGCCACCGCCTACCGCTACTTCCCGGACCTTCCCTCCCTGATCAGAGAGGGTCTGGCCGGCGCCTGGCCGGCCCCCGCCGAGGCGCTCGCGCCGGTCGCGGACTCGACCGACCCCGCCGAACGGGTCGCCTTCGCCTGCGAGTTCCTGCTGCGCGGGGTGCTCCTCCGTCAGGGAGCGGTGCGCGCCATGATCGCGGCCACCATCACCCGCCCCGAGACGGCGACCGCCAGACCCGGTGTCCGATTCGGCTTGATCGACCACGCGCTCCTCCCCCTGGCGGACACGCTGGGGACGACGGATCCGGAAGCCTTCGCCCAGCTCAAGCGGGACCTCGCCGTAGCCGTCAGCGCCGAAGCCCTCTTCACCCTCACCGACCTGTGCGGCCTCAGTCCCGACGACGCCGTCGCCAGCGCCGTACGCACGGCGACCACGCTGACCGAAGCCGCACTGCGCACGACTGCGCGGAGATGAGCCCGGCACACGGAGGCTCTGGCGGGGGCGAGGGTGCTCAGGTCAGCCAGGGGAGTCGGTCCGAGCCGTAGCGGTAGACGCGGAAGACGGCGTTCTGGGCGCCGCGAGAGGACTCCATGCCGGCTCCGGTGCGGAAGGTGCCGAACTGGGGGACGACGTACTCCCAGACCACGTCTCCGCCCGGGGTGACCTCGAAGAGGCGGCCGAAGGAGCCCTCGGCGACGAAGGTGTTGCCGTTGGACAGGCGCTGGGCGCTGGACATGTAGGGGCTGTAGAAGTTCTGGGGCGGGTTGTCCTCGTACGACCAGACGATCTGCCGGGTCCTGCGGTCGACCTCGATCACGCGGGAGTAGGGGACGGAGGTGTCGTCGCGGTAGGAGCCGTTGTCGAAGACGAGGATCGTGCCGGACTCCAGCTCGTGGGGGTAGTGCTGCTGGGAGAGGACGTCCGGCCCCAGGCTCCAGGTCACTTCGGAGGTCACGCGGTCGACGACGACGGCGGTGGAAGCACTGCGGAAGCCGTCCATCACACTCCCGTCGCGCAGTTCGTTGACGGTGTTGCCCATCGGCCAGTGCTCGCGGGCGAAGTGGCGGTTGAGGGGCGTCGATTCGATGTCGAGGTGCTCGAAGGAAGCCCAGCGCCAAAGGACTTCACCGTCCCACGTCATCTCGTGGACCACGTCTCCCCAGATGCGGCCGTCGGGGGCCTCGGAGCCGGGTATGCCGCCCTGGATGCGGGCGGCGAGGTGCGGCGGGACGGGTTCGACGGCCAGGAGGAGCAGGTTCCCGTTGCGCAGCACGCTCGCGTCGTGGTGGTGGTAGGGATGGCGGGCCTCGCGCAGCACGGTGCCGTCGGGGGCGACCTCCTGGAGGATGCCTCCGTGGTAGACCTCCCAGATGGGGAACAGGGGGTCGGTGGTGCTGGGTGTCCTTGCCCTGGTAGAAGAGGTTGCCGTTCGGCAGGAGCTGGGCGTGGCGGCCAGGCGGGTGCGGCAGCCGCCACTCGTGGACGGTCTCCCCCTGGATGTCGACGAGGTGGACCTCGCCGGTCCCGGCGATGGGCGTGTAGAGGGTGTAACCACCGTACGAGCGCTCCGGATCGTGGGCGCGCAGCCCGCTGCCCCCCGGTGCCTTCTTGCGCGCCTCCTCCCCCTCGGGCGTGGTGGCACACGAATCCGATCCCCAGGTCATCAAGGTCACCGAGGAGGCGGGCCAGCTCGCCCGTGTCCTCGTCCCGGGCAGCCAGAGCGACATCATGGAGGCGTACGAACACCACTTCACCCCCGGACAGGGCGAGCGCGGCTGGTTCGAACACACCGGAGAGGACTTCGTCTACGTCCTCGAAGGCGAGGTCACCCTTGAACTCCGCGACCACGAACCCATCCACCTGCGCGCGGGCCAGAGCGCCCATCACCGCGGCGACATTCCCCACCGCTGCCGCCTCGTCGGCGACGTCCCCGCCCGCACTCTCCTCGTCGTCGCCCTCGGCCGCTGACCGGAGGCGAACTCGAACTGGCGCCGCAGGGACGCGCCGACGCACCCGAAGACGATTCCGCGGTCCTCGCCGTCGTCCTACAGAACCCCCTCAGGCAGGGGGCATTCAGGGCCCGGTCCGCCCGGCGGCGCGGCTCGGGGGTCAGCCGAGGCACACCACGAGCAGGCAGATCTGCGGCGGCGAAGTCGATGCCGGCGTCGCCGCGGGGCTCGGTTGCGACGTTCTCGAGGCCGTTCCGTCGGCGGCAGCGGACGTCTCCTTCGCCGCCGCAGTGGTGGGGTCGGGGACCGTTCCAACGGAGGACGGGTTGGCGGTACGCGGCTGGGGGGCCGACGTCGCCGCCGGCTGAGGAGAGGCAGCGGCGTACGGCCGAGCGCTCGTCGGCGTGGTGCGGGGCGCGGCAGCGGCGGTCTGCCGGCGCGGCGAGCTGGTCGCGGACGACTGCGCAGGGGGAGTGTGCGAGGACACGAGAGTTTCAGGCCGTGTCGACGACGGGCGGGGCTGCTCAGCCGCCTGTTCCTCGGCGGTGCCCATGCCCGCGACCTCCGGCGCCGTGGCCGCCTGGACTCGGTCGGTGGACTGCCGGTCCATCGCGGCGACGGTCAGGCCGCCTCCGACGAGTGCGACGGCAGTCGCGACCACCGCCCGGCGCTGGTTCTTCTTCCAGCGGGCCAGCTGGCGCCGCCGCGCCGCTCGCCCTTGGGGCGCGGGCGGCGGGCCCTCGAGGTCGCCGTACGGGTCGGTCCGGGGAGCCTCGTCCAGGCCGGCCTTGACCGCTGCCCCGTCACGAAGACCTCCGTCGTGCCACGTGTCCGAGCCGGTGAACTCCCACGCCACCGCCGCATTCACCGCCGTGCCCGTCGTCATGGCGGCCCGGGCCGGAACGATGCGACCGTCGGCGGTGGTCGGAGCGATGTCCGGAGCGTAGGCACCGCACCCGGCGCACGCCAGGGCGCCATTGAGATGCCGGCGACACGAGGAGCAATAGTCCATCTGCGGTCTTCCTGAGTTGACATGCCGTCGCCCCGCCGGGCCGGATCACGTTCGCACGCGGAATCGAGCAGCCAGCAACGCTAACGAGGCTTCCCAAAGACTGTGTGCAGCCTGTGTGGTACTCCTGTGCGGATTCGCTGGGGGCCTCGCGTGTGTGCCGTACGTGTCCGCGACTGCTCAACGGCACTCCGCAGCTGCCGTTCACCGCCCTGACGAGCGTCGGCTTCGCCCTCGCGCCATGAACGTACCGCCCAGGCAGGACCGTTCGCGCCGGTAGGTGCTGTTTGGGTAAAGGGTTCGGCATCGACAGTTCAATGGTCTTGTCCTGTGCATGTCTCACTGGATGAGATGCACGGAGACCACTTCGTGCGACTCAGAACCACTCAGGGGGATTTCATGCACATAGCCCGTACGGGGCGGGGTGTCGCGGCTTCCACGGCCGCCACCGCCGCTCTCGCCGTCGCCGCGCTGGCGACCGCTCCGCTGGCCGGCGTCACCACCGCCGCGCCCGCCGCCGTACCGCACACCAAGGCGGTCCCGGCCATCGTCGGGCACACCCTGGTCCACAGCGTGGCCAGCCCGCTCTCCAGCGAGCAGTGCCAGGCCAAGTGGCACATCGCCTGTTACAACCCGCTCCAGTACCGCACCGCGTACGACCTCAACGCGCTGTACCGGAAGGGCATCACGGGCAAGGGGCGCACCATCGTCATCGTCGACTCGTTCGGCTCCCCGACCGTCCAGCACGACCTCGACGTCTACAGCAAGCAGTTCGGCCTGCGCAGCACCAAGGTCAACGTGGTCAAGTGGGGCAACGTCCCCGTCTTCGACCCCAAGAACGCCGACATGACCGGCTGGGCCGGCGAGACCACCCTGGACGTCGAGATGGCCCACGCCGTCGCGCCCGACGCCAAGATCGTCCTGGTGGAGACGGCGGTCGCCGAGACCGAAGGCGTCACGGGTCTCCCGGAGATGATGGATGCCGAGAAGTCCCTGATCGACCACGGGATCGGCGACGTCATCACCCAGAGCTTCGGCGCCACCGAGAACACCTTCCCCGGTTTCGACAAGGGCGACTTCTCCAGCATCAACAAGCTGCGGTACGCCTTCCAGGACGCGAACCGGAAGCACGTGACCGTCCTTGCCTCCTCCGGCGACGGCGGCGCCACCGACAGCACCGCGGACGGCAAGGGCTACTACAAGAAGCGCGTCAACTCCTGGCCCTCCTCGGACCCGCTGGTCACCTCCATCGGCGGCACGCAGCTCCACCTGAACGACAAGGGCCTGCGCGTCAAGCCCGACAGTGTCTACAACGACTACGGCGCGGGCGGCGGCGGCCAGTCCCACGTCTTCTCCCGCCCGGCCTTCCAGAACGGCGTGAAGAACGTCGTCGGCGGCCGCCGCGGCACCCCGGACGTCTCGCTGGCCGCGGCGGTCAACGGCGGCGCCTGGATCTACTCCAGCTTCGACCCGACCGCCACCGGCTGGGACGTAACCGGCGGCACCAGTGAGGCCAGCCCGCTCTTCTCGGGCATCATCGCCCTCGCCGACCAGGCGGCCGGCCACCGGGTGGGCAACATCAACGAGGCGCTGTACGACCTCTCCAAGCGCTCCACCCACCACGACACGAAAACCGGCATCGTCGACGTCAACGACGGCACCGACAACAGCTACGAAGGCGTCACCGGGTACAAGGCCGTCGACGGCTACGACATGGCCACCGGCGTGGGCACCGTGGACGCCCTCCGCTTCGTACCCGCCCTCGCCCGAGCGAGCCGCCGCGGCTGACGCCACGCTGCTGCAACGGGGTTTCTCCCCCTGAAAGTTGCCCCTGAGACGGCCCGGGTCCCGCACCCGGGCCGTCCGCCTGTCCGCCTGTGCCGGGGGCCATCGCCGTTGCGCCCCCCTCTTTCCGCGGTCTCGGCTTCGGCGTTGGGGCGAGCAGTACCGCCCAAGGTGTGCCCAGGCCTGTCCTCCTGTGGTCGGGTAGCCGGAGATCAGCAGGGTCTCCGGCTACCCGACCACACCTCCCCACCTGCACACGGTCTCTTTGCTGGCCCGAAAAATCGAACACATGCTTGAATTCAGTCATGCGACCGTTCCCCGACGACCTTGCCCATGCCCAGCAGGAGTGGAGTGCCGTCTACCGGCAGCTTGCCGAGCGGCCCGGCCGCACCGAGTTGCGCCGACGTCTGTACCGGCTGTCGGCTCAGCTGTTCTTTCATCCCTACTGGCGGCGAGGGCGCCCGAGCCCTGCGGCGTGGCGGGAACTGCGTGATCTGGGACGCGCGGACGGGGACGTGAGTGAGCGGCTTCATCGATGACGCGCTGGAATGCGGGGCCGCATGTCCCGGATGATCCTGAAGGCATGTCCGGACCGATTCGCGTGATCGTGCATCCGCCGTCGTCCACGGGTGGCCGGCGCGTACGCGTGGACGGCGAGATTCTCGGCCTGGCCCACAGCGTGGTCGACGTCGCGGAGTTCCTGCGCCGTGCCGGGCTGGAGATCGACCCGGCGGAGGTGGCAGGGGTGCCGTGGATCGACTGGCGCGGAGTGGGGCCGGAGCGCTGGGGCCCGGAGACGTGATGCCCTGGGCGTATCGCTCCGAGGCCATCACCTTCTCATCCGTAGCTCTACAGAGATCGGTCGGAGACGGTCATACAGGTCGCGCATCGGCCCCAAGGGGACGCTACGGATTGGGGCCGGTTGCTGTATCCGGCTGCTGCACAGCAGGATCCTGGCGGGGGTGACGGCATGGAGCGGGAACTACTCGTACACGAGGTGGGCGCCGGTGATCGCGCGCCAGCGAGCCTGGGCGGACTCGACGAGCTTGAACACCATCGCGACGGCCGCGGCTGGGCTGCCGGCGCCGCGGGTGACCTTGGTGCGGAGCTTGACCGTGGAGAACGTCGACTCGGCGCGATCTCCGGTGCCTCGTAGTGGACGAGGCAGCCGCGGAACGGGAAGTCGTACCCGCTGGTGGCGTGGTAGTGGTCTGCGCCCAGGCACAGGCCGTCGTCCATCCTTTTCAGGGACTAGGACGGGACGGTGACCTCGGCGCCCATCGCCTTGGCGAGCTTGACGGCCAGGTGGCCCAGGCCGCCTGGTCCCACCACAGCGACCTTCTTGCCGGGGGCCGTGCCCCAGTGCCGCAGCGGTGAGTAGGTGGTAATGCCCGCGCCCAGTAGCGGGGTGGTCGTGTCGAGGGGGAGGCCGTCGGGGATGCTCAGCACGAAGTCGAAGCAAGCCGGGCTCGACGGTCGATAGGGGGGTTGCCGTATCTTCACGCGGGAAGTGTGAAGGCGCCCGGTGACATCAAGTCTCCGGGCGCCTTAGGGGAGCAACTAGCCACCTACGAAAGGGACTTGTAATCGCTCCAGCCGCTCGCGATCTGCGCCCGCGGACCGAACGAGCCCTTTCCGTCCCCGCTGTTGCGCCACACGTTGCCGCTGGTGTCGCGGGAGACCAGGTCCGGCCTGCCGTCGTCCGTGATGTCGCCGACTCCGACGACCGCGTTGTACGAGCCGCCCCAGTTGGACAGCACCTCGACGCGGGCCGCGAAGGTGCCGTCGCCCTTGCCGTTGTAGCGGTAGAGGTTGTTGGACGCGTCCTGGGCCAGGAGGTCTGCCTTGCCGTCGCCGGTGATGTCGCCGGTGCCGACGATCTTCTTGTAGCCCTTCCAGTTGTCGTAGAGCTTGACGCGGGAGGGGAGCTTGCCGTCGCTCGTGCCCTTGTAGAGGTAGACCGCTCCGGTGGACGAGTTCCTCGCGATCAGGTCCGGGCGGCCGTCGCCGCTCACGTCGCCGGGCGACGTCAGGGCGTCGTACTGCGTCCAGCCGCTGGTCGCGAGGGTCGTGTACGACGTCGACGGCTTGACCGCCGCCCCGCAGCCCGGCTTGTACAGCCGCAGTGCGCCGCTGCTGTAGCGCACGAGGACGTCGTTGCAGCGGTCGCCGCTCAGGTCGCCGAAGGGGATCGCCGTGACGTTCGTCGGCCAGCCGGTGCCCGTGTACTTGTCGCCGAACTTACCCGTCCCCGTGCCGCTGTGGAAGGTCAGTCCGCCCGAGGAGTTGAGGGTGAGCAGGTCGCCGCGGCCGTCGGCGCCCTCGGGGCTGACGAAGTCGTGGCGCACGGCGGCGCCGCGTTGCAGGAAGCCCTTGCCGCTGGTCACCGTGTTCGCCGCGGCGGTGCCGAGACCGGTCGCCTTCAGGGTCCAGGTGAAGTGGCCGTTGGGGAAGTAACTCCCGCTCGTCGTCTTGCCGTTCCAGGTCGCCGTCACCCTGCCCGGGGTCGCGCCGCCGGTGAGCGTGCGGGTGGCCTTGCCGTTCGCGCCGCTCTGCACCGAGATGAAGGTGAGCGACCAGGAGGTGACCGGGCGGGACAGCACCCAGGTGCCCTCGAAGGACACCCCCGGGGCCACATAGTCGCCGGCCGACGTCTCGAAGGCCGTGACGGCGGACGGGGCGATGCCCGTCGTGGTGACGTGCGTGCGCTCGTATTCATCGAACCAGGCGACCAGGCCGGTGTACTCGTCGACCGTCCAACGGTAACGGCGGTCCGCAGTCAGGCCCTTGTCGGCCAGGTCGGAGGCGATCACCCGGGTGGTGCCGGTGGTCGCGTCGGTGATCACCAGCGTGCCCGCGCCATGGTCGTGGCGGACGGTGAAGCCGTCGCCGAGGAGCACGTCACCGGGGGTGACCGCCGTCGACGTACCGGCCTTGGTGTCGTACACGCCCGCCGAGTCCGTTCCGCATGCCCAGTACACCCAGCGGCCCGCCGCCTGGAGTTCGCTCGGCACGCAGGCCAGGCCCGGGACGGTCACCGTGGTGAGCGTCTTGGCCAGCGGGATGCTGTACGAGGTGAGCTGACCGGCGGTGGTGGCGCTCCAGAGGGTGGAGCCGTTCAGGGCGGCGGCGCGGACGGACCGCTTCAGCCTCTCGCCCTGGCCGAACTCGCCGACGTACTGCACCGGGGTGGTACCACCGGAGTTGAAGACGGTGTAGTCGTCGGAGACGTCGACGATCGCGCCGCCCCGGCTGCCGAAGTCCAGATAGTGGCCGCCGATTTCCACCAGCCGGTCGTCGCCGAGGCCCTCGCCCTCGTCGGTGCCGCCGCCCGCGTCGAGATAGACGTCCCGGGCGTCAAGGTTCCCCCACAGCGCCGAGCAGGTGACGCCCGCGTACGGGCAGAGGGCGGCGTAGATCGAGCCGCTCGCCGTGGCCTCGGACGCCGTCAGCCCGGTCGAGCCGTTGGTGGTGAGCGTCCGCACGGACGTGGTGTCCGCGACGGCGTTCGGGTCGTCCTCGGCGACGCGCAGGCTGCCGCGGCTGAGCGCGATGCCCGTCTTGGTGTTCTCCACCGCCGGGGACTGCAGCACCTTCTCCAACCGCAGTGCGCCGTCCTTGGCCTGGCTCACCCGCTGCACCCACCAGTCGGTGGCGTCGGTGCCGCCGGAGACCAGCGCGCTTTTGTCACCGGCGGCCAGCGTGTACTCGCCGGCGCTCGCCAGCAGCGTCTGCTGCAACGAGGGGTCGTTGACGTTGACCGCGAGCAGCTTGGAGCCGAGTGCGCCGGAGGACAGCGGCAGCAGCAGCCAGTCGCCGACCAGGACCGGATCGCCGTCGAGCGTGCCCGGGTTGGCGGGCAGTGTGACGACCTGCTCGGCGGCGGTGAGGTCGGTGCGGGACTTCAGGTGCAGCTCGGCGGTGCCGGACTGGTACCAGCCGATGCGGTCCTCGCTCATCACGTAGTGCGAGGCGTAGGTGGCGTCGGTGAACACATAGGTGTTCACGGCCGAGTCAACGTCGATGTAGCCGATCCTGCCGGTGTCGACCGACCAGAGCACACCCGAGGAGTCCGCGGCGAGGACGTCCGTGCTCTCCACGGCCGTCGGGTCACCGGTCACCTTGCGGGGGCGCCACTCGCCGTCGACCTTGTCGATCAAGGAGAATGTGGTGACGACCGTGTCTCCGGCCAGGGCCCGGTAGTAGCCGTGGGTGGTGGAGCCGGCCCAGCTCAGACTCTGGGTCGTGGTCGTGGCCGGGTCCCAGAGAGTGACGGACGAGGACGTCACCGACGACGACGGCAGGGCGACCAGGTCGCTGTCCGACCCGTACCAGGCCGTACGGCACTCGGAGTCGAGGTAGTAGCAGGTCGAGGACGGGGTGTAGACGCTGCCGTCGGCCTTCTCGAGGGTGACGGTCCTGCCCGTCGTGTAGTCGGTCCACAGCATTCCGGCCTTGCCCGTCTGCCGGTGCAGGAAGCCGCTGTCGCCGGCCACGTACGGGCGGTCGGCGCGTGGTGTGGTGGTGCTGGGGTCGACCAGCGTGATCGCGGTGGTCCCGGCTTCGGCCGCTTCCGCGGATCCGCTGCCCTCCGACAGGACGGTGACGGACGCCGCCACGACGGCGATGACGAGCGAGGAGACGGCGGCGGCCAGCCCGCCCCGTCTCGGGGCGTGTCTGCCCACGTGAGGTTCCCTCCCCCTGCGAGCGCCCGTGCCCTCGCACAATTGGCCGGATGTTATCAGGGGAGTACTGGCGGCAAGGGGGGTCCTCGCGCAGGTGAAAGGGGTGGGCTTATCTACCATCACTCCGACGATGAGCGGCAGGAAGAGGTCGCCGCGAGCCTCGATGCGGCTGTCCCGAAGGCTCGGGCTGCCGCTGCTCAGAAGGCCGCCGACAAGCGTTCTGGCACGCGGCGAGTGATCACAGTGGACAGCAAAACGACCCGGGTCTCTGACCTGGGCCTTCTCCATGGAGCGGGTGACGAGAATCGAACTCGCGCTCTCAGCTTGGGAAGCTGCGAGCAATTGGGGCCGGTCCGGTCGCTGACCTGGGCAAAACGGCTGGGCTGTAATGTCGTCAACGGCGCCTGGGTTCCCCGTGATTCCCCGCTGTTCCTCGTCCGAACTGGTGCGGTTGTGGTGCGACTTTTCGGGGTAGATGACACCGCGGTGCTGGGCTGAGCGGGGCCCCTGGTTGAGCCTGTTCGCACTAATCGACACCGGAAGGTCGTTCTTTGTTGCCACCTGCGCCTGTTTTCGCGTGGCGGGCGGACCTCAACTCTTGACGGCCTCTGCAATCTGCAGGGCGGCCTGGGCGGGCGTGAGGTGCGTGGTGTCGACGACCTCGGCCTCGCCGTGTAGCCACGTGCGGGCCGCCTCGGCGTAGGGCTCTAGGTATTTGAGACGGAATGGGGAGGGGCCAAGAAGAGTGTCCCCCTCGATGCGCCCGCGGAGGGTGTCTTGGTCAGCGTGGAGGACGAAGTGCCGTACCGGAATGGAATGTTGGGCGAGGCCCGTGCTGATCTCGCGCCAGTACTGCTCGACCAGGACAGTCATGGGCATCACCAGAGTGCCGCCGGTGTAGTCGAGTACGCGGCGGGCGGTCTCGACTACGAGTGACCGCCACGGCGGCCAGTGCTGGAAGTTGTCCGTCCCGGGCAGCCCCGGCGTGATGTCCATGAGTGTCTCGCCGACCTTCTCGGCGTCGAACACCCGTGAATCCGGGATCAGCGGCTGCACGAGTGCACTGGTCGTCGTCTTGCCTGCGCCGTGGGTGCCGTTGAGCCATACGATCACGGGACCCAACGCTAGCGCTGTGCGGGCCGCGGGAACGGGCACAGGAGAAATCCGGTACGGCTTCGGCGTTTCTCGGGGTGGTGTCAACCACCAAGATCAGGTTTCACCTGTCTCGAAAAGTCGCATGTGGTGCGGGGCTGGATCACCGGCAGGTCCGTTGTCAGTGCCTGCGGCTATGGTCTCAGGCGCGCGGTCGGCTTCCTGCTGCCTGGCCATGCGATGGTGCCCGACCAGGTTAGGCCTGGCAGGCGAGAAGGGTGGGATATCGGGCTCGGTCCGGTGCATCGCCCCTGGCGGCCAGAGTGGCAAACGGCGCAGGGCATGGCGAACCAGCGGAGCAGGGCAAGGCGGCGGTGGAGGTGGACCGGACCGTCAATGCGGTCGGTTACGTCGGCCTGGGCGGAGACAAGTACAACATCGGCTGGGCCTTCGCAGGCCAGCGGGTCACCCTGCGGTTGGACGGCACGGTGTTGCAGGTCCTGGACGAACACGGGATGCTGCTGGCCACCCTGGCCAGTCCGCTGCCCGAGAGTCGCTGTGGTCGTCTGCGCGGCGCCCGCCCGGCAGGACCGCCCCCGATCCTGCCGCCGCCCGCACCCCAGATCGCCGAGCGGACCGTCAGCAGCACCGGCGGGTTCGTCGTCGCCGGCCAGCGAATCCAGCTCGGCCGGGCCTACGCCCGCCTGGTCGTCACCGCGCACCTGGACACCGACGTGATCCGGGTCTTCCACGGCGGAGAACTGGTCACCACCGTTCCCTGCACCACCGACAAGGAGGTGGTGATGCGCACGTCCGGTCAATACACCCGACGAAAGATCGTCTGATGGCCGAGTCAGGCAGGCCCGGACGACTCCGTGGACGGCCAGTTGGCCAGCCGGGTGCGGGCTTCCTGCGCAATGACCGACCACGGGTCATCAACCAAACGCGCCACCGTCGACCGCGGCGAGCGTGGATGGCCTGCGACGAGCCTCCGCACCGCGTCATGCGGATCGTCGACCAGCCGTTCCAGCAGCTCAGGCGGACACTTGCGCTTGCCGGCCACCCGGTCTCGGACCCGCCAATCGGAATCCTTGATCAGCTCAGCCAGAATCTCCGACGGCGCCGTTCGGTTATTCGCAGCCCAGAAACGCATGTCGGGATGGTTGCGCACCAGGTCCCACCAGACTGGCAGCGGCATGGTTGCCCACGCCGAGCGGTTGTACTCCGCCGGGTCCTTGCTCTCCCGCAGCCGGATGAACTCCTCCACGGAGGTGATCTCAGGGAAACGGTCCGCCATGGCAGCCAGTAAGCCACGATGTCTAGGTCAGACGTCAAGCATCACCCGACGCCGAACCGTCAAGCCTCACCCGAGACCCGACACGTCGGCTGGGATGCGCCACAGCGGGGCTTCGTGCTGCTCCGGACGGCTGTTGAGCAGTAGCGCCCTGAGGTCCTGGCGTTGCCTCCCGCTGAGGCCGAGGGCTTCGGTGATCCTGCGGAACGTCGTATGCGTAATGCCTCGGTCGCGGGCCTTGGCCTCGAACTGGTCGAGTTGGCGGAGTGTGGTTTCCGGGTCGAGCTTCTGTTCCGGCTGGCTGCCGAGCCAGTTGGCCTTGTTGCGCTCGTAGTCGATCTCCGAGTAACCGCAGACTTCGCGGCTGTACTGCTCCGCCTCGGCAAGGGTCTCCGTTGCGAGGATGGCGCGCGCGAGCTCGTTGCGGTTGAGGGCGTCGTCCAGGTCCGCTTCGTGGACGGTGGGGCCTTCGTCGGTGAGGGGGACCGGTAGGCCGGCGTCCCTGACCTCGCAGAGGCCTCGGACTCCGCGGGCTGTGGCCGCCAGCATCGCTGTCGCCTCGGATGGGTGCCACTCCAGAACTGAGCTGACTGGTTCGACGTGCTCAGCCGTGAGCGTCAGGGCTGCCGGGCCCATGCGGTCGGCCAGAAGCTCGGCCGGGAGCTCTCCGTCCAGGCCGGGACCGGCGATCAAGAGCCGCACGGGTGCATTGACTTGGCAGCATGCGGCCAGCGTGAGGGCGTCGCCGAGCGGGCTGCGCAGGGTGGGTTCGTCGCCCTTGGCGAGGATGTCGCCGCCCACGTCCAGGAGGTCGATGGACTCGGGGGCCAGGTGCTCGATGAGTTCTTCGAGTTGGCGGGTGATGCCCTCGGCGCCGTGCAGGGGATCGATCAGGGCGAAGGTGTGGGGGAGTTCGGCTGCCAGCCGGGGGAGTGTCGAGCCTGCCGGGGCGACCGGCGCCGCGTCGGCCGGGACGGTCCAGACGCTTCGCGTGAGGGGGCGGAGGCCCCTGAAGTTCGCTGGCCCTCGGGGGCCTGGCACTGGATCGATCAGGAGACGGTCCCACGCGTACGTGAGGATCACCGCCGGACTGTCGCCCTCTCCGTAGAGGGCTGCGTCGAGCATTGCGGCGGCGACTGCGTCGCCCCCTCCTCCTGCTGCCACGATCAAGCGGGTCACCCTCGTCAGCGTACGGGTTCCCTGCTGGCCACTCACCCTATAGTGGCTACTGGTAATAGCCACTTAGGGAGGGGCTCCGATGCCGCAGATCGAAGAGATCCAGCCCAAGTATCTCCAGATCGCACACCACATCCGCGATCAGATCTTGCGAGGCGACTTGAGGCCCGGCGACGAGGTTCCGTCGGAACGTCAACTGGCCGCCGATTGGAGCGTTTCACGCCCAACCGCGGCGAGGTCGCTGGAAGCCCTGAGTCATCAAGGCCTGGTTGAAAAGCGTCAGGGGTCGGGCACTTACGTGCGGGGCCTCGCGGTGAATCGGCGTGCTCGGGAGCTCTACGGTCGCGCCAAGCAGACCGGCAAGATCTACACGCCGGGCGAGTACGCGGTGATTACCTCCGCTGGTTGGCTGGAGGCGCCCGACTACGTGGCCGAGGCGCTGAGTCTGACGGCTGGAGCCCGAGCCGTTCATCGTCGCCGAGTGACCAAGAACGAGGCGGGGCCCATCACCATCTCCACCTCGTGGTTCGGTGCCGACGTCGGCGAGCGGGCCCCCAAGCTCCGTGATCCTGACCGGATTCAGGAGGGGACGCTCATGTACGTCGAGAGCATCACGGGTCGCCAAGGAAGCTATGCAGAAGACCGGATGTGCGCTCGGCTGGCGACCGAGGATGAGGCGGCTGACCTCGAACTTGAGCCCGGAGCCGCCGTCTTGATTGTCCACCACGTGGTCTATGACATGCAGGATCGCCCTCTGCAGTTCGCCGAGGCCACCTATCCGCCGGGACGTTGGGCGTTCGAGCAGGGCTACCCGATCAGCTAGAAAGTTGCGCTTCTCTCCGAGAACCGCTTGTGGCTTCCAGTGGCTAATGCCACCATCCAGTAAGTGGCTAAGGCCACTTGGGAAGGGGCATGGGCGTGAGCCAGGAGTGCGGGAGTTACGGCACGTCTCGCGGGAAGCGGCCTGCCGTGGATGCCGGGGGCGAGGGTGGAAGTACGTCAGCTCCCGCTCTGCCATGGCGCTCTCCGCCGCTGATGCTCGCGCCCGGGTTACGTCCAAGCGGCGCTGACTCGACTGTGACGGCACCGGTAGGGAGTAGTGGCGCTCATGGCGGATGCGCGTGGAGAGTCAGAAGCCGCGGTTGCCGGATCACCGCCGATTGGGGGCATGACCCTCTATCCCGTCCCCGAGTCCGTAGCTCGGGCGAGGCGATGGTTTCGGAAGTTCACCGCCCCGTACAACCTGGCCTGCTCGATCGATGACTGTGTACTGATGCTCTCCGAGCTGGTGACGAACGCGATTCTCTACGGGGAGTCCGAAGAAGCCTGGCGGATCCGGGTTGAGTGGTCTCGCCTGGGAGAGTCCCTGCGGATCGACGTCCACAACCCCCGGGTTCCCTGCGGATGTCCGGCTGCGCAGCCCGAGGGCTAGTGATGCGCACGGCAGGGGGCTGTGCCTGGTGAACGCGCTGGCGGACTCCTGGGCCGCCGGCCCCAGCCGCTTCGGTGGAACCGTTGTGTGGTTCCAGATCGACGAAGCCTGGAAGCCGTGACGTCGATACCAGCCTGTGGCGCCTGGTCGATGGGACCGAACTCGCTGTCTCGTCTCCTCTGCGAGAGGGCCAGCGCGCACACCTGGAAGCTCGCAAGAAGGTGCGCTTCGACCACGTAACCGAACGCGTCTCGGCCCGGCTGCACAGTCAGGAAGAGGCTGACCTCTTGGCCGTGCCTCAAGGGGAGCCGGTGCTAAGTGTGTTGGTCGTCGCGTGTGACGTTGCCGGGCAAGCCTTGCAGGTCACTGATGTTCTCCTGCCTGCTGATAGGCAGGAACTCGAAGGCACCTATCGGTTCGGCTGGGTTGGATCAGTGAGCAAGATCGTTGACGTCTCGGGTCCCCAATTGGTGGGCCGCTGACGCCACTTGACAAGCCAACCCGGCATCCCGAACTCGAATTTGCTAAGTCAACCTGTCAGGTCGTCTGGTGGGTGTCTACGAAGGAGAAGTTCTGTGCGCACAATCCGAGTTGAGACCTCGTCCGCGACGATCCTGCTGACCGAGGCTCCTGAGCCGAAGGTCAAGGACCGGCAGACGGGCGAGATCGCCAAGGACGCGGTCAGCGGGGAGGCGCTGATGAAGGTCGGCGTCGTCTACATCGACGAGGGGGAGTCGTCGCTCATTGCGGTGACCGTCCCGGAGAGTGGTGTCACGGACGGCTTGGCCGTCGGTGCCCCGGTCTCTCTTCCGGGCCTCGCCGCTCGTCCCTGGGAGAGCGTCTTCAGCGGACAGGCACGACACGGTATCGCCTACCGGGCGGCGGCCGTGGTCCCGGGCGCCTTCCCGGCCGGACGGGCGGAGGACCGCTACGACCTGATCAAAGCGCGGCAGGGCATCGCGCCCAGCACGCCGGATGAGGAGATCACCTCTGATCTATCAGCACTGCGGCGAGGAACGGCAACGGGACGTAGCGGCCGGGCTCGACGACGTGGTGCGCGCCGAGCGTGCGAAGCACCACAACGACGACCGGGCGCACCACTGGGAGGGCCCCACCGGCAGCTGGCCAGTCCTAATAGTGCGGTGGTGCGCCCCCCCGCCTACAGGTCTAGACGACAAAGAACCCCCGGGTCATCGACCTGGGGGTTTTATATGGAGCGGGTGACGAGAATCGAACTCGCGCTCTCAGCTTGGGAAGCTGATGTTCTACCATTAAACTACACCCGCGTAAGACGCCGATTTAGCCGGTGTCGAATGCTCGATCACTCTACCTCATGCCTGGCCCCCGGCGCTGAAACCGTGGGGCCCGGTGGCGTTTCGGGGGGTGGATGCGGCTGCGGGGGGCCGGAGTTGGGGCGTACGGTGGAGGCGTGGAAGAGGGTCTGGGCGGGACCGGAGTGCCGCCTGGAGGGCCGTTCCTTTGATCCCGTAATGTGGCTTTCGTCGTCAGTCACGCCAGTGGCTGACGAAGGCTCTTGGGGAAGGGACTCTGTGGACTTGATGGAGCGCACCGTCGTCCGTTGTGCCGAGGGGCACGTGTTCAGCACCGCTTCGTTCCCGATGCAGCAGGCCGAGCGTCTCGGCCCCGGACGGCTCGTCCGGTGTCCTCGCTGTGCCCGGCTCCGCAGTGTGGTGCCGGTGACCTTGGAGAAGCGGTAAGGGAGTAGCGGGCGCGCGGGGTCGTCACGATTGTGGTGGCTCCGCGCGCCTTGCGTATCCTCAGGGGCGTGCTTCTCTCAGACAAGGACATCCGGGCCGAGATCGACGCCGGTCGGGTGCGGATCGATCCCTACGACGAATCCATGGTGCAGCCGTCGAGCGTCGACGTGCGGCTCGACCGCTACTTCCGGGTGTTCGAGAATCACCGATACCCGCACATCGATCCCTCGGTCGAGCAGGCGGATCTCACGCGGCTCGTGGAACCCGAGGGCGACGAGCCGTTCATCCTGCACCCCGGGGAGTTCGTCCTCGCCTCGACGTACGAGGTCATTTCGCTTCCCGATGATCTCGCCTCCCGCCTCGAGGGCAAGAGCTCGCTCGGGCGGCTCGGGCTCGTCACCCACTCCACCGCCGGGTTCATCGACCCCGGGTTCTCCGGGCACGTCACCCTCGAGCTGTCCAACCTCGCGACCCTCCCCATCAAGCTGTGGCCGGGCATGAAGATCGGGCAGCTGTGCTTGTTCCGGCTCAGCTCGCCGGCCGAGTTCCCGTACGGCAGCGACCGTTACGGGTCCCGCTACCAGGGTCAGCGCGGGCCGACCGCCTCCCGGTCCTTCCTCAACTTCCATCGGACCCAGGTGTGAGCGTGTCCGAGGTGCGCGAGAACCTCACCTACGAGCGCTTCGGGTCCGCCGTACGCGAGCTCGCCCAGGCCATCGCCGACGACGGGTACGAGCCCGACATAGTGCTCTCCATCGCCCGCGGGGGTGTGTTCGTCGCGGGCGCTCTCGCCTACGCCCTCGACTGCAAGAACATCCATCTGGTGAATGTCGAGTTCTATACCGGCGTGGGCACGACGCTCGACATGCCCGTCATGCTCGCCCCCGTCCCCAACGCCATCGACTTCTCCGACAAGAAGATCCTGATCACCGACGACGTCGCCGACACCGGCAAGACGCTCAAGCTGGTGCACGACTTCTGCGTCGACACCGTCGCCGAGGTGCGCAGCGCCGTCATCTATGAGAAGTCCCACTCCCTCGTGAAGTGCGAGTACGTGTGGAAGCGGACGGACGAGTGGATCAACTTCCCATGGAGCGTCGAAGAGCCGGTGATCAAGAGGGCCGGGCAGGTTCTCGACGCGTAGGGGTGGAGGGTGGAGGGCCGGCGGTCAGGGGTACTTGATCCCGTACTGGAAGCCGTCCTCCTGCGGGTTGGAGATCTTCGGCCCCGTCGCGCCCCCTGGGAGCACTTTCACGCAGACCTGGTACGTCGTGCCGTGCGCCAGGGGGGTGAGGACCGGAAACTCCCTCCATTGCCGGTCGGTGCGCGGGGTCGGCCAGCTTTGAATCGAGTCCTCCCTCCGGCCGTTGGGGTACTGCGAGACCGGGTAGACGAGCTGATCGCCGGTGCTGTCCTTCAGCCAGAGGTACACGTCCACCAGCTCGGAGTCCGAGATGCTGCGCCACTCGGCGATCATGTACAGCCGGTCGCCGACGATGCGGCCGCAGGCGTGGAACTGCACATTGGGGTAGGAGTCGGGCGTCTTCCACGGGCCGCAGCCCGATGTGGGCCTGGGCGGCTGGCCGGACGCCGAGGCAGTGGCGGGTGCCGCGGTCTTCTCCTGGGACGTGGACGCCGACGCCGTAACCCTCGGTGAACCGCTCGGCGAAGGGCTCCGGGACGCCCTCGGGCTGCCCGGCGTCTTGGCGGGCAGGGTGTGGGGCGTCCCCACGTCACCCGCCGGCGTCGCGTCCGACGCCGTATGCCGCTCCCACAGGTCGACGCCGACGAACGCGCCGAGTGCCAGGATCATGGCCCCGGCGAGCGACCAGGCGACGCCGGCCCTCACCGAGCCTCGGGCGGGCGGTGGGGAGGCCGGTGTCGGGTAGTAGTGGTGCTGATGTTCGTGGATGTTCTGGTCGCGGCCGGTCTGGTATGTGCGTGCCTGGTTCGCGGGGGCCGCGGTGAAGGACGCGGGCGGCGCGGGCGCGGGCTGCGGGCCGGCCTGGGGGTCCGGCGGTGGGAGAGGCGGCTGATCGGTCATCGTTCGTTGATGTTCATGTCCCTGGCGGACTGGTAGACGCGCGCGTGACCGGTCGGTGCGGCGTGGAAGACCGTGGAGCTGGTCTGGGGCTGTTGGGCGGGGAGGGCCGGGTTGAGGTCCTCGGCCAGTACGCGGCGCAGTTCCTCGGCCAGGTCGGGGCGGACGGCCAGCAGCCGGCGGAAGCGCAGTCGCCACTCGTCCGCCGAGTCCTGCTCGGTGTCGTCAGGGGTCGCGAGGAGCAGGGTCCGGGTTTCCGTCAGCTCCGCCTCCACGGTGTCGGCCCGATCGGGGTACGCGCGCCGCCACAGGGCGCCCACCGAGGTCTGGGCGCGCTCCCACAGGTCCGTGGTGAGCGCTGTCACCACCGCTGTTCCGGCGGCCGACGCGAGGGACACGAGCTCGGCGTCCACAGCCACTCCTTCGCTTCCTTGAGCTGGCAGGGGCGCCATCTTATGGCACCAACAGGTGTGTCCCGTACGAGAGTTGGGGCGACCCGCGTCCGAGGGGCCGGCCGGGGGCGGACGAAGGGCCCCGGCCGAGTGGTCGTCGGCCGGGGCCCTTCGCGCACGTACCAGCGGGTACGGGAACCAAGCAGTGCGCAGCTGCTAGAACGTGCCCAACTTGATGATCGACACGATCGCGATCAGCTGGATGGCCGAGGCGCCGAGCGCCTTCGGCCAGGGGAGGTCGTGGGACTTGCTGACCATGAGGGTCAGCAGGGCGCCCGCCGCGAGCCAGGTCACCCAGCCCAGGAGCTGGACGAAGGACGCGTTGCCGCCGAAGAACATGGCGACGAGCAGGCGCGGGGTGTCCGTGATGGACATGATCAGCATGGAGAGGCCGACCGTGGGCTGCCAGGCGCCGTCGCCGCCGAGCTGGCGGGCCAGGGTGTGGGTGACCACGCCCAGGATGAACGTGCTGATCACGATCGCGACGGCCGTGGTGAGGACGATGGGGACCGCGTTGGAGAGGGTGGCGTTGATCGCGTCCTCGCGGGCTCCGTCGAAGCCGAAGACGGCGACGAGGCCGTAGAGGAACGTCACGATCAGGGCGGGAGCCCACATCGTGTAGTCGCGCATCTGGAGGAAGGTCTGGGTGGGGCTGGTGATGATGCCCCTGAGCAGGTCCTTCCAGTGCAGGCGCGGGCCCACCGGCGGGGCCGCGGCCTGGCCGGCACGGTAGGTCTCGCCCTGGCTGTAGGGGTCCTCGCCGATCGAGAACGCCTGGGTGTGGCCGGGGCTGTTCGCCGCGTAAGGGTCCGGGCCCTGCCGCGGGTGCCCGTCGCCGAAGTACTCCGGCTCGCCCTGACCGCCGCCGCCCTGGGGCCAGCCGCCCTGCTGTCCGCCGTACGGCTGCTGCCCGCTCCCGTACTGCTGCTGCGGCGCGGGCGGATAGCCGTACGGCGGCTGCTGGCCTCCCTGAGGGGCCTGCTGCCCGTACGACGGTTGGTGTTGTTGCGGTCGCGCTTGCGGGGCGCGGTTGTCCCGCCCGCGTCCGATCCTGAATCCAGCCACATCATCGAACGTACCTGGTCCCGGAGAGTGACGTGCCGGGCCCAGGGGCGTTGGCCGGGCTTTGGGGCCTATCTGTGACATCACCTAGGGGAACGCTGAGTGCCCCCCTACGGGGAGCTCGCACCACACGTACTTGCCCGCCGTCCCATTGCCCTGGAACCAGCCCCAGTCGTCGGCATCCGCTCCGACCGCGTTGAGGTCGCCGCCTCCCAAGGAGCCCTGTGGCTCCGCGAAAGCGACGAGCCCGGCACGGTGGTGTCGACCACGCCCGCCGGACTCGCCGCTCTCATGCGTCACGTACACCTCAGCTGGTGATCGGCGTCCCCAGCCGGGGCGTCCCCGTGGCCGACACGCCCAGAGTGGTCACGCCGTAGGAGACCGCGCCCGTGGTCGTGATTCCCGAGGACGCGCCCCGCAGGGACCAGATCGCGCCGTCGGAGTTGTTCTCCCCGGACGCGCCGATCGCCAGGTCGGCCTTGCCGTCGGCGTTCGTGTCGGAGAGGCGTACCGCGTCGCCGAAGCGGTCGTCGGGCTCGGCGGTGCCGGGGACGGCGGCGGAGTCCTGGGTGATCGTGGCGGAACCGGCGCCCGTGGGCCCGCCCGCCTGGCCGGGGACGAGGATCACGGCCCCGGCGTCCCGGACGGAGCCGAGGTCCTCGCCGGGTACGCCGACCGCGATGTCGCCGTAGCCGTCGCCGTCCCCGATGGCCACGTTGTCGCCGTCGGTGGGCAACGGGGAGGCAGGCGCGGACGCATTGACGTACACACCGCCGGAGGGGTGGTCGGACAGCCCCACGCTGATGTCGATGTAGTCGGGGTGTCCACTGCCGCTGAGGTCCCCCAGGGCCGCGCCGTCGAGCGACGGGGTGTCCAGGCGTTGCCGGTCAGCCCGTGAAGACGTTGCCGAAGTACGCGTCGCCCGAAGGGCCGCCCAGTGTCACGCCGTTGAAGGACTTGGAGCCGGTCGCGGTGGTGCCGGACGTGGTGGACTTGAAAAGCCAGACCGCGCCCTCGGCGCCGTTCTCGCCGCGGGCGCCGACCGACAGTTCGGCGCGGCCGTCGGCGTTGGCGTCCGTCAGGAAGACCGCGTCGCCGAAGTAGTCCTCGGACTCGGCGGTGCCGGGGACGTTCGTGGTGTCCTGCGAGTAGGACTTGGAGCCGGTGCCGGTCAGGCCGGAGGCGGAGCCGCGCAGGACGGTGACCTGGCCCGCGTGCTTCTTCGTGCCGAGGGTCTCGCTGTCGGAGCCGATCACGACATCGGCGTACCCGTCGCCGTTGGTGTCGCCGGAGGAGAGGCTCCAGCCGAAGCCGTCCCACTTCTCGCCGGTGCCGGGGACGCCGGCCGTGTCCTGGGTGATACGGACCGGGGTTCGGGTGCTCAGGCCGCCGGAAGCGCCATACGTCACTGTGATCGCGCCGCCCAGGCCGCCGTTCGGCTCGGTCGTCGACTTCTCCATGAAGTTGCCGGTGACGATGTCGCCGTAGCCGTCCTTGTCGACGTCCGCGATGGTGGCCGCGTAACCGCCCGCTAGCTTCTTGCTGTACTTCGGGCCGGTGGCCGAGCCGAGGTAGAGGGCGCTGCGCGTCGCGTAGCCGCTGCTGGTCTCCTGCTGGCCCATGACCAGGAGGTCCGTCTTGCCGTCGCCGTTGACCTCGCCCGCGACCAGGTTGTCCGGGTAGATCGTCGTCTGGGCGATCGTGTCGACGCCGACGAGCGAAGCCGCCTTGCCCGTACGGGAGATGGGGCCCCGGAAGATGTCCAGGGAGGGCGTGGTGTTGTTGCCGGCCGCCAGGTCGGTGTGGCCGTCGCCGTCGAAGTCGCCCGCCGCGAGCGCCCAGCCCAGCTCGTTGATGTTCTCCGGCAGCGGCGAGGAGATGTCGGTGCCGGACGTCACGCCGTCCGCGCCGCCCCACAGGACGGTGAGGGTGCCGTAGGAGTCGGTGGAGCCGATCTTCTCGCTGTGCACGCCGACCACGATGTCCGTGTAGCCGTCGCCGTCCATGTCACCCGTGGTCAGGCGGTCGCCGAAGTAGTCGCCGGACTCCGGGGTGCCCGGGATGCCGGTCGTGGCCTGGCTGATGATCTGGCGCTTGGACGTGTCCAGGCCGCTCGCGGTGCCGTAGACCACGGCGACGTAACCGGCGCCCGACTTGCTCGCCACCTTGGCGATCGGCGCGGCGATCGCGAGGTCGCGGTAGCCGTCGCCGTTGAAGTCGCCGGACAGGCCCGAGGGCGCGGCGGAGGCGGTGGCCGCGGGCAGGGCGGTGAGCAGGCCGGTGGTCAGGGTGGCGGCCAGGAGGAGGGTTCGCTTGCGCATGTGGGGTCCCCATTCAGGAAGGTGCACGGAAATGCGAGCTAGTCGAGGAAGGTGCCGCCGAAGTCCGGCAGCGTGACGGCGCCCGACCCTGTCGGGACGGTGGAGGTGCCGGGCAGGATCAGGGCGTCGTTTTCGGAGCCGATCGCCAGGTCCGCCTTGCCGTCGGCGGTCAGATCGCGCAGGCGCAGCGCGTAGCCGAAGGACGTGTCCGAGGGGGCCGCGCCCGTCACCGTCTGGGGGATCCAGGAGGAACGGGCGCCGCTCAGTCCGCCGGAGCCGCCGCGGAACAGGTGGACGCCGCCCTCGTCCTCGACGCCGTTGACGTCCTCGAACGGGACGCCGACCGCCAGGTCCGCGTAGCCGTCGCCGTTGGCGTCGGCGGCCGAGACGGCGTGCCCGAAGTTGTCGTACGCCTCGGGGGTCCCGGAGACGCCGGAGGTGGCCTGGGTGAAGGTGGTCGAGCCGCTCGGGCCCGACGCGGTGCCGCGCCAGACGGTGACCGCGCCCTTGCCGGTGCTGCGGTCGGGCAGGCCGAGGGCGATGTCGCCGTAGCCGTCTTTGTCGAAGTCGCCGATGGCGGCGGTCGTGGCGTCGCTGTCGAGCGTCTTGGACGCGCCGGACGTCAGGCCGCCGGAGGCGCCCTTGAGGAACCAGACGCGGCTGTACACGCTGCTGCCGGAGAACTGCGTGCCGAGGACTACCAGGTCGCTCTTGCCGTCGCCGTTGACCTTGCCCGCCGCGAGGCCGTACGAGTACCAGCCCGCGTCAGCCTTGTCGATCTTGCTGACGGTGCCGGTGGCGCCGGACTTGGTGAAGGAGCCCCGGTACAGCCACGCCTCCTCGCCGCCGATCACCGCGAGGTCGGGCGAGCCGTCGCCGTTGAAGTCGCCGGTGGCGAGATCGCTGCCGAAGTGGTCGCCCGCGCCGGACTTCGGGGTGACGTTGGTGCCGCCGGACAGTCCCGAGCGGGAGCCCCAGACGACGGTGACCGTGCCGCGGTACTCGTAACTCCCGACCTTTTCCATGGGGTTGCCCACGACGAGGTCCGCGTAGCCGTCCTTGTTGAGGTCGGCGCTCGCGAGGGACGCGCCGAACATGTCGTCCTCCTCGCCCGATCCGGGGACGCCGGGGCTGTCCTGGTGGATCACCTGCGTGTGCGAGGTGTCGAGGCCATGCGCGCCGCCGTACGTCACGAGGACGGCGCCGCCGTTCCAGCCGTCGGCGCCGGAGATGCCGCTGTAGGCGTGGGCGTAGGCCACGTCGCGGTAGCCGTCCCCGTTGAAGTCGTCGTAGTGCTTGGCGACGGCGGCGGATGCCGGGGCGGTCAGGACGAGCGGGGAAAGGCCCGTGGCGAGGAGGGTGGCGGCGAGGGCCGCGGAAGTACGTCTGCGCATGGGTGCTCCTTGGAGGTCAGCCGTTGAGAGCGGTGCCGTAGCCGGGGGTGCCGGTGGTGGAGACGCCGGCCGTCGTCAGTCCGGAGGCAGGCAGGGGTGCGCCGGGCCCGTGCGGACGGGCCCGGCGTGGTGATTCAGGGACGGCTCAGTCGGCGAAGAGCGCGCCGAGCTGCGGGGTGCCCGAGGTGGAGACGCCCGCGGTGCTCGGGGAGATGGTGCGCGAGCCGGTCGTGGTGATCACCGTGCCGTTGGAGGGCAGGTAGGTGACCGCGCCGTTGGCGCTGTTCTCGTACGAGCCGACGAGCAGGTCGGCCTTGCCGTCGCCGGTCACGTCGTCGAGCTTGACGTCCGCGCCGAAGAGGTCGCTCTTCTCGTCGTTGCCGGGGACGCCCGCGGTGCTCTGGGCGAAGGCCTGCACACCGGAGGAGACCTTGACGCCGCTCGCGGAGCCGTACATGACGGTGACCATGCCGGTGTTGGTGACGCCGTCGATGTCCTCGTTCGGGGCGCTGACGACGAGGTCCTGGTAACCGTCGCCGTTGACGTCGCCCAGGTCCAGGTCCCAGCCGAAGCCGTCGCCCTTCTCCGAGGTGCCGGGCACGCTGCCGGTGTTCTGGGTGATGCCGGAGGTGCCGGCCGGGCCGGACGCCGAGCCGTAGGTGATGTTCACCTTGCCGCCGTTGGCGGAGTCCGGGACGGGCGTGCCGTCGGGGTCGGTGCTGTCCCAGCCCGCGCCGCTGACGATGTCGCCGAAGCCGTCGCCGTTGATGTCGCCGACGCCGGTGACGACGCCGGCCTTGAGGGCCTGGGCGGACGCGACGCTCAGGCCGCTCGCCGAGCCGGGCACGTAGTAGTTGGTGTTCCAGCCGTAGTCCGTCTGTGTCTCGAAGCCGTCGACGATCAGGTCTGTCCTGCCGTCGCCGTTGACGTCACCGGCGGTGAGGTGCATCGGCCCGTAGGGGCGGTCGTTGGTGCCCGACTGGATCGGGGGCTTGATGGTGGTACGGCCGCCGGGCGTACCGCCGGTGCCGAAGCCGCCCTTGTAGACGTAGATCGTGCTCGCCGAGCTGCCGACGGCGAGGTCGGCCTTGCCGTCGCCGTCGAAGTCGCCGGCGGCCAGGTTCTTGCCCCAGTAGTCGTGCGAGGAGGGGGCCGGGTCCGGTACGTCGACGCTCTTGCCGGTGAGACCGCTCGGGGAGCCCCAAAGGATGGCGAGGGCGCCGCCGTTGGTGTCGGTGCCGACCTTCTCCGAGGGGGAGGCCACGACGAGGTCGTCGTACCCGTCGCCGTTGAAGTCGGCGTACGCCGTCTCGGCGCCGAAGGCGTCACCGGTCTCGGCGGTGCCCGGAACGCCGGTCGTGTTCTGGCTGATCGTCGAACGCTTGGCGGACGATACGCCGGTGGTGGTGCCGTAGAGCGCGACGATCTGGCCGGCGCCGGCGTGACCGCTCACCGAGGCGCCGTGGGCCGAGACGGCCACGTCGCCGACGCCGTCGCCGTTGAAGTCGGCGTGCGCCACCGCGGTCGAGTCCGCCGCGGTGGCGGTCGCGGCCGAGAAGGTGAGCAGACCGCCCGTCAGCGCGGCCGCGGTGGCCGTCGCGAGGGCGAGTCGCAGGTGCTTGGGGTGGTGCGGGTGACGCGTGTGCATGCGGGGTTCTCCTGCGGCATGCGGGGACATCTGGCGGACGTCCACAGTCAATGGGGCGCCGTCCGCCCGCGTTTGCCTGGAGTTGTCCGAGGGTTCGCGGGGTGGTCGGCGAACAGGAGACCGGTGGTGGGGGGTGAGGGTTGTACGTGAGTTCGGTAAATTTTCGAGCTTGCTGTGGCGGGGGAGGCGGGCTCGATGTCCGGTGTCAACTCGTGAGGGCACCCGAGGCGTGGCGGACGCGGGCGGGCCGGGTCTCTCGTTCGACCGACCCTCGGGGCGTCTCCCCCGGCTGCCGCGTGAGGCACCGGTATCAAGATCGAGCCCACGCAACCGCGCACGAACGGATTCCGATGCTCTCCATCGCTCTCAGCGTCACCGCCGGCACCCCCCCCCGGGCCACCAGCCGGGCCGAACGCGGCGGGCCGCCCGAGACCCAGGGCGACGACGAGCCCCGCCCGGAGGACGCCCTGCGCACCGGAAGCGATCCACATAGGCTCGATGAGCACACGAGCCGAGAGGCTACGGAGGGCTGAACATGCTTGCGTCCTGGTACGAGCGACAGGGACCGGCCGCCGATGTGCTGCGCGTCGGCGAGCTGCCCGACCCGCAGCCCGGGCCCGGTGAGGTCCGTGTGCGCGTGACCGTGTCGGGCGTCAACCCCGGTGACACCAAGAAGCGGCACGGCTGGCTCGGCTCTGCGATGCCCTATCCCCGGGTGATCCCGCACAGCGACGGGGCCGGTGTCATCGACGCCGTGGGGGACGGGGTCGACGCGCGCCGCATCGGACAGCGGGTGTGGGTGTACGGCGCCCAGTCCTACCGGCCCTTTGGTACGGCCGCCCAGTACACCGTCGTACCCGGGGATCTGGCGGTGGCGCTGCCCGACCACCTGAGCGACGATCTCGGGGCGAGCCTGGGCATCCCCGGAATCACCGCGCACCGGGCCGTGTTCGGTGACGGCCCGGTCGACGGCACGCTCGTGCTGGTGCACGGCGTGCTCGGCGCTGTCGGTTCACTGGCCGCCCAGCTCGCCCGCTGGGGCGGGGCCACCGTGCTCGCCACCGTGCGGCGCGGCGCGGACCTGGACCGCATCGACCCCGCCGTGGTGTCCCACGCCGTCGCCCTCGACTCCGGCGATCCCGCCGAGGCGATCCGTGCGTACGCTCCGCACGGCGTCGACCGGATCGTCGAGGTGGCGCTGTCGGACAACGCCGACCTCGACGCCGCGGTCGTCGCGGGCGACGCGGTCGTCGCGGCCTACGCAACGCGCGCCGACCGGCCCGAACTCCCCTTCTGGCCGCTGCTGTTCAACAACGTGACCCTGCGCCTGCTCGGCAGCGACGACTTCCCCTCCGAAGCCAAACGGCAGGCCGCCCGCGACCTCACCGCTGCGGCCGCCGTCGGGGCCCTCACGGCCGACGTCGGTGACCGCTACCCGCTCGAGGACATCGCCAAGGCCCACGACCGCGTCGACACCGGCGGCAGGGGACGAGTCCTGATCACCGTCCCGCGCTAACGGCGTTCTCCGCACGAAGGCTCCGGGTCAGCCGATGAGGCCGGTGCCGAAGGAGCCGTAGGTGCGGGAGAGGCCGAAGGTGCCGGGGCCGAAGGAGCGGGCGCCGGTGGTGGTGACGCCGCCCGCGGTGCCGCGCAGCGCGGTGACCGCGCCGACTCCTTCGTCCTCGAATCCGGCGGCGACGGTGAAGTCGGCGTGGCCGTCCTTGTCGACGTCCGAGAGCAGGACGTCGGAGCCGAAGTAGTCCATGGACTCGGGCGCGCCAGGAACGTTGTACGTGTCCTGCGAGATCGCCCGGCCGCCGCTCAGGGAGTAGCCGCCCAGCACCACGGTGGAGCCGGTGTCCTCGGCGGGGCCGAGGTCCTCGAAGACGACGCCGATGGCGAGTTCGCCGTACCCGTCGCCGTTGACGTCGGCTATGGACACCGAGGAGCCGAAGCCGTCGTTGGCCTCGTCGGCGCCCGGAACTC
The DNA here is from genome assembly GCF_040651675.1 of Streptomyces sp. NPDC048415. NCBI lineage: Bacteria > Bacillati > Actinomycetota > Actinomycetes > Kitasatosporales > Streptomycetaceae > Streptomyces > Streptomyces sp. NPDC048415. The sequence continues at coordinate 61,547 of NZ_JBEZKJ010000007.1, forward strand.
CGGGGGAGTCCTGGGTGAGTTCGGCCATGGGCGCGTCGCCGTTGACCGGTCCGGCCGCGCTGCCGCGGATGACGACGACCTTGCCGCCGAGGCTGCCCGTGTGGTCGTCCTCCTTCGTGAACACGTTGCCGAGGGCGATCTCGTCGTAGCCGTCGCCGTTGACGTCGCCGAGCGCGATGGAGGTGCCGCCGTTGAGCGGGCGCGGCACGGAGGCCTCCAGGCCGCTGGTCGTGCCGAGGTAGGCGACGCCCTTGGACCAGCTGCCCGAGTCGTCCGAGGGAAGGTCGGTGCGGTAGGTGAGGACGAGGTCGGCCTTCTTGTCCCCGTTGGTGTCGCCCGCCTTCATGGCGTCGATGCCGAACGCCTGCTCGGGCAGACCGACCTTCTGCGCGGAGCCGGTGACGCCGGACGTGGTGAAGCGGCCCCGGATCACATACGCGTGTGAGGAGCCGGTGCCGACGGCCAGGTCGGCCTTACCGTCGCCGTTGAAGTCCCCCGCGGTCAGCAGCCGGCCCCAGTTGTCGTGCGAGGAGGCCGCCGGGTCCTTGACCGAGGTGCCGTTCTTGAGCCCGCTCGAGGAGCCCCACAGCACGGTGACGGAGCCGCCGTCGGTGTCCGAGCCGACGTCCTCGCCGGGGGCGCCGACCGTGAGGTCGGAGTAGCCGTCACCGTTGAGATCGGCGACCGCGAGCGCCTCGCCGAAGGCGTCCTCGGCCTCGGCGGTGCCGGGCACGCCCGCGGTGTTCTGGCTGACGACGGTGCGCTTGGCGGGATTCAGGCCGGTGGAGCTGCCGTAGACCACGGCGACGTAGCCGGCCATACCCTTGCCGCCGACCTTCGCGTACGGCGCGGCGAAGGCGACATCGCCGTAGCCGTCGCCGTTGAAGTCGGCCTTGTACTGGGCGGCCGAGCCCGCCGCCGTCGCCGTCGCGGCCGAGAAGGTGAGCAGTCCGCCCGTCAGCGCGGCAGCGGTGGCCGTCGCGAGGGCGAGACGCAGGTGGGGCTTGCGGGGCATGCGGGGCTTGCGGGGCATGCGGGGTTCTCCTTGTCCCGGGCGGGCAGACGGGCCGATCGGCGATCAGGAGACCTTGGTGGGTACGGAGGGGTTGTACGTGAGTTCGGTAAATCTTTGGGGTTTCTGTGGAGAGGGGGGTGTTCGGGGATGAGAGGGCGTACGGCCGACGGGCTTCCACGCTCAGGGGCTCAGGGGCTCAGGGGCTCAGGGGCTCACGGGCTCACGGGCTTCCGTGCTGGCGTCCGGCGTCCGGCTCACGGCGCCAGGAACTGCGAACTGGAGAAGGTGACCGTCGGCCCGCTCGCGATCAGCCCCTTCCTCACCCCGGGATAGACGGCGACGGTGTCCTTCGTCTCGCCCCGGTAGGTCCGCACCACGAGGTCCGCCCGTCCGTCGCCCGTGTAGTCGGCCACCGCCAGCACCCGGGTGGTGCCCTGGGCGGGCGGCCGTACGGTCACCATGCCCGCCGCGGTGAGCCCGGTCGTACGGCCCCGCAGCACCCGCAACTCCGTGCCGCTGGAGACGAGTTCGCTCAGGCCGTCCCCGTCGAAGTCGCCGCAGTCGAGCACCGATCCCGGGGTGGTGATGCTCCCGCGCGCGGCGCCGGGAAGGTCGTAGCGCAGAGACGTTCCGCCCATCGAGCCGATCGCCGCGTCGAGGGCCTTGCCCCGGCCGAAGCGGCCGAAGGCGACATCGATGCCGGTCGGCAGCGCGGGGCCGGTGCGGGTGGGACCCGCCGGGCCGCCGAGTACGAGCGCGGACTCGGTGGTGCCGTCCGCCGTCGTACGGACGAGGAGGTCGTCGTAGCCGTCGCGGTTCACGTCGACGGCCGGTCCCGTGGGCACGTTGCCCGGCGAGGCGAGCGGCTTGCCCGCCGCGCGCGGGGCGCCCTTCCGTGTGAACGGGCCCCGCAGATAGCTGAGTTGGCCGTCCGAGGCGTGCACGACGAGATCCGCGGCGCCGTCGCCGTCGAAGTCGCCGCAGACGGGCTGGTCCGGCCAGTCGTGACCGAAGCGCGCCTGCGCGGGGATCGTCAGCTTGACCGCCTTGCCGGTCAGGCCCGAGGGGGAGCCGAAGAGGATCTGCAGGGGCACGGGGGGCTGCCCCTGCCCGTCGTACGGAGGGTCCGTCGACACGAGGAGATCGGTGAAACCGTCCTTGTTCAGGTCGCAGCTGGCCTCCGCGTCGAAGACGGCGGGGAGTTGGCCCTTGGTGGGCGCGGCCTGCTTTCTGGGGCTGAGCAACTGGCGGGCGCCGGGGGTGAGTCCGTGCACGCTGCCGTAGACGACGCCGATGCCCGCGTCGTCGGCGTGGCTCTGCGCCTTGACGAGGTCATTGAGAACGAGGTCCCGGTGACCGTCCCCGTTGAAGTCGTCCGGCGTCCTGCTGCCCTTGCCGTGGGGGATGGGCAGGTGGGCGGGCGCCTTGGCTGCCCGCGCCGGGGTCTGCCGGGAGGCTGTGGCGTCCGTGCCGGGGCCGCAGGCGGCAAGCAGGAGGAGACAGCCGAGCGCCGTCACCGTACGTATTCCGCCCCCGAGCTCGCTTCTTCGCCCTCGCACCATTCACCCCGACCGCACCGCCGCCAACAACCTGCACATGATGGCCTTGTTGCGGCGCGGAGTTAAGTGGGGGGCGGGCGTGAGCCGGTTTTCGCCCCCGCCGCCCCCTACTCGTCCTCAAACGCCGGAGGGGCTGAAAATCTTTAGCCCCTCCGGCGTTTGAGGACGAGCGCGAAGCGCGACAGGGGGGTCTGGGGGGCGGAGCCCCCCAGGTATGGGACGGGTAGGGGCGGAGGGGGCGAAACCCTAGTCCACCTCAGCCACGGCCTGGGCGAACTGGGCCTGGTACAGGCGAGCATAGGCCCCGCCGGCCGCGAGCAGCTCCGCGTGCGCACCCTGCTCCACGATCGAACCGTTCTCCATGACGAGAATCGTGTCGGCGTCCCGGATCGTGGACAGCCGGTGCGCGATCACGAACGACGTCCGCCCATGCGCAAGCTTCGCCATCGCCTTCTGAATCAACACCTCCGTACGGGTGTCCACGGAACTCGTCGCCTCGTCGAGGACAAGGATCACCGGATCCGACAGGAACGCCCGAGCGATCGTGATCAGCTGCTTCTCACCCGCGCTGACCCCCGTCCCCTCGTCGTCGATCACGGTGTCGTACCCGTCCGGCAGCGTCCGGATGAACCGGTCGGCATGGGCGGCCCGCGCCGCCTCCTCGATCTCCCCCCGAGTCACGTCCCGTGAGGCCCCGTACGCGATGTTCTCCGCGATCGTCCCCCCGAACAGCCAGGTGTCCTGGAGCACCATGCCGATCCCGTCCCGGAGTTCGTCCCGGGACATCGAGGCGATGTCGACCCCGTCGAGGGTGATGCGCCCGCCGGTGACCTCGTAGAAGCGCATCAGCAGGTTCACCAGCGTCGTCTTGCCGGCCCCCGTCGGACCGACGATCGCCACCGTGTGCCCGGGCTCCACCTTCAGCGAGAGGTCCTCGATGAGCGGCCTGTCGGGGTCGTAGCGGAAGGACACGTTCTCCAGCGCCACCCGCCCGCGCAGCTCGTCGGGGCGGGCCGACGGCACGGGGTCCGCCTCCTGCTCGTCCGCGTCAAGCAGCTCGAAGATCCGCTCGGCCGAAGCGACCCCGGACTGCACCAGGTTCGCCATCGACGCGACCTGCGTCAGCGGCATCGAGAACTGCCGCGAGTACTGGATGAAGGCCTGGACGTCACCGATGGACAGCGAGCCCGACGCGACCCGCAGTCCGCCGACCACCGCCACCAGCACATAGTTCAGGTTCGACACGAACATCATCAGCGGCTGCATGACCCCGCTGTTGAACTGCGCCTTGAACCCGGCCTCGTACAGCTTCTCGTTCTGCTCGGCGAACTGCGCCGCCGACTCGTCCTGCCGCCCGAACACCTTCACCAGCGTGTGCCCGGTGTACATCTCCTCGATGTGCGCGTTGAGCTTGCCGGTGGTGCGCCACTGCTGCACGAAGTGCGGCTGCGACCGCTTGCCGATGCGCGTGGCGACGAAGAAGGACAGCGGCACGGTGACCAGCGCGACGAGCGCCAGAAGCGGGGAGACCCAGAACATCATCGCCAGTACGCCGATGATCGTGAGCAGCGAGTTGATGAGCTGGCCCATCGACTGCTGGAGGGTCTGGCCGATGTTGTCGATGTCGTTGGTGGCGCGGCTGAGCACCTCACCGCGCTGCCGCTTGTCGAAGTACGAGAGGGGAAGGCGCGACAGCTTCGCCTGCATGTCCGCACGCAGCCGGAAGACCGTCTTGTTGATCGCGCGGTTGGAGAGCCGGGTGGACACCGCCATCAGCAGGCCGGCCACCAGGAACGTACCGAGCGCGAGCAGCAGGATGCTGCCGACGGCGCCGAAGTCGATGCCCTTGCCCGGCGTGAAGTCCGTACCGGAGAGCATGTCGGCCATGCCGCCCTGGCCGCGCTCCCGCAGGGACGTGAGCACTTCGGCCTTCGTCCTGCCGGCCGGCATCTGGCGCCCGACGATCCCGGCGAAGACGAGGTCCGTCGCCTTGCCGAGGATCTTCGGCCCGACCACGGACAGCCCCACGCTCAGCACACCGCACACGAGCATCGCGTACATCGTGCCGCGCTCGGGTGTGAACTGCGTGAGGAGCCGTTTACCGGACCCCTTGAAATCCATCGAGCGCTGATCAGGGCCGCCCCCGGCCATCATCCGCCCCATCGGCCCTGCCATCAGGCGGCCTCCGCTTCCGTCAGCTGGGAGAGCACGATCTCCCGGTAGGTCTCGTTGTCCGCCATCAGTTCGTGGTGCCGTCCGGTGCCGACGACCCGGCCCTCGTCCAGGACCACGATCCGGTCGGCGTCCCGGATGGTCGACACCCGCTGGGCGACGATCACGACGGTCGCCTCGGCGGTCTCGTCGGCGAGCGCCGCGCGCAGTGCCGCGTCGGTCGCGTAGTCGAGGGCCGAGAAGGAGTCGTCGAAGAGGTAGATCTCCGGGCGCTGCACGAGGGTGCGGGCGATGGCCAGACGCTGGCGCTGACCACCCGACACATTTGTGCCGCCCTGCGCGATCGGCGAGTCCAGGCCGCCTTCGAGCCCCTCCACGAAGCCCTTGGCCTGTGCCACCTCCAGCGCGTGCCACAGCTCCTCGTCGGTGGCGTCCGGATTGCCGTACCGCAGATTGGTGGCGACCGTGCCCGCGAAGAGGTACGGCTTCTGCGGGACGAGGCCGACGGTCCTGGCCAGCAGTCTCGGCTCGATGGTCGAGACGTCCACGCCGTCGACCAGGACCTCGCCGTCGGTGGCGTCGAAGAGGCGGGGGACCAGGCCAAGCAGCGTGGACTTTCCACTGCCCGTGGATCCGATCACGGCGGTCACCTCGCCGGGTCGCGCCACCAGGTCTACGGTCCTGAGGACCGGCTCCTCGGCGCCCGGGTAGCGGAACCCGGCCTCGCGGATCTCCAGATGGCCGTGGCGGCGCAGTTCGATGACGGGCGCGGTCGGCGGGACCACGCTGCTTTCGGTGTCCAGGACCTCCTCGATGCGCTCGGCGCAGACCTCCGCGCGCGGCACCATCATGAACATGAAGGTGGCCATCATCACGGACATCACGATCTGCATCAGATAGGCGAGGAAGGCCGTCAGATCGCCGATCTGCATCCCGCCGCTGTCGATGCGGTGGGCACCGAACCAGACGACCGCGATGGACGACAGGTTCACCACCGTCATGACGATCGGGAACATCAGCGCCAGCAGCCGGCCGGTGCCGAGGGACACCGCGGTCAGCTCGCTGTTCGCGCCCCGGAAGCGCTCCTTCTCGTAGTCGTCCCGCACGAAGGCGCGGATCACACGGTTGCCGGTGATCTGCTCGCGCAGCACCCGGTTCACGGTGTCCAGACGCACCTGCATGGTGCGAAACAGCGGACGCAGCCGCCGGATGATCAGCGTCACGCAGATGCCGAGCACCGGCACCACCGCGACGAGCACCCCGGACAGCGGCACGTCCAGGCCGAGCGCCAGGATGATGCCGCCCACACACATGATCGGCGCCGACACCAGCAGCGTGAACGTCATCAGGGCGAGCATCTGCACCTGCTGGACGTCATTGGTGGTGCGGGTGATCAGCGACGGCGCCCCGAAGTGGCCGACCTCGCGGGCCGAGAAGGACTGGACGCGGTCGAAGACGGCGGCCCGGATGTCCCGGCCGACGGCCGACGCCGTACGGGCGCCGTAGTAGACGGCGCCGATGTTGCAGACGACCTGTACCAGCGAGATGCCGATCATCACGCCGCCGAAGGACAGGATGTAGCCCGTGTCTCCCTTCACGACACCGTTGTCAATGATGTGCGCGTTGAGAGTGGGCAGGTAGAGCGTGGCGCAGGTCTGCAGGAACTGCAGCAGCACCAGCAGGGAGATGGGCTTCTTGTACGGACTGAGGTAGGTCCGTAGGAGTCGTATGAGCACGCGGGGTCTCTCGGAGTCGTCGACGGCAGGCGATGGGTGGGGCGGTCGGGAGGGTGATCGGTCGTGCACCACCCCCTATCGTCGGGCACTCCACCCGCGTTACCTCAACTGAATTAACCCAACTGCGGTCCACAACAGGCCCCGCCCTCAGCTTTCGCCCAGGTCCTGGACAGGCCCTACGCGCGAAACGCTCCCGGATGCGTCTGTTCCCGTACGGACACGTACTGCTGGCGTACGGCCTGTCCCACGGCGAGTTCCTCACCGGGCTCCAGCACCTGGGCGACCGGACCCGGCCAGGCGGGCGGCGTCCGCGGGTCGAGGGCGCCCTGCGAGACACCGAGCGCCCAGGCCGCCTGCCGGGCGGCGCCGAGCGCCGCGTAGTCCGCGGGCTGCGGTACGACGACCTGCGCGCCGAACAGCGCGGGGGCCACGGCCTGTACGGCGGGCAGCTCGGCGGCCTGTCCCAGGAGGAAGATCCGCCGTACGTCCACACCCCGGCCGCGCAGCACGTCCAGCGCGTCCGCGAGCCCGCACAGCATGCCCTCGAACGCCGCACGCGCCAGATGCTCGGGCCGCATCGACTCCCGCCGCAGCCCGGCGAGGGTGCCTGCGGTGTGCGGCAGGTTGGGGGTCCGCTCGCCCTCCAGATAGGGCAGCAGTACGAGCCCGTGGGCGCCCGGCGTCGACTTCATCGCCAGGTCGGACAGCCCTTCCAGGTCGGGCACGCCGAGGAGTTCGGCGGCGCCGCGCAGAGCCCGTACGGCATTGAGGGTGGTGACGACCGGCAGGTGCATGCCGGTCGCGTCCGCGAGGGAGGTGATCATGCCCGAGGAGTCCACGAGAGCCTCGCGGTGTACGGCCATCACGGACCCCGAGGCGCCCAGTGACACGACCGCGTCCCCGAGCCCGATCCCGAGCCCGAAGGCGGCCGCCATGGTCTCGCCGGTCCCGGCGGAGATCAGCAGCCCCTCGGGAGTGGTTCCCGCGGCGTCGGACGGGCCGAGCACCTCGGGCAGCGCGGCCTGGTGCCCGAGCGCCAGCTCGACGAGATCCGGCCGGTAGGCGCCGGTCGCGGCCGACCAGTACCCCGTCCCGGAGGCGCCGCCCCGGTCGGTGGTCCTTCGCACGGGCCGCCCGAGCAGCTGCCACACGAGCCAGTCGTGCGCCTGCAACAGCACGGTGCTGCGCAGAGCCGAGTCCGGCTCGGTCTTGTTCAGCCAGCGCAGCTTGGTCACCGGCTGCGCGGCCTGCGGCACACTGCCCACGGCCTGCGCCCATGCCTCGCGCCCGCCGAGCGCGTCCACGAGATCGGCGGCCGCGACCTGCGCCCGCCTGTCACCGCCGACGAGCGCCGGCCGCACCGTGTTCCCCTGCGCGTCCAGCGGGACGAGCGCGTTCTGCTGCGCGGACACGCCGATGGCCTGCACGCCTTCGAGCAGCCCACCGCCGGCGGCCTCGCCCAGGGACAGCAGCCAGGCCTGCGGATCGACGTCGGAAGGACGGCCGCCGCTCTCCGTACTCTCGACCGGATGCGGCGCGTACCCCTGCCTGAGCACGGCACCGGAGTCCGCGTCGCAGACGACGATACGAGTGAAATCGGGCGAACTGTCCAACCCGGCGACTATCCCCATGGCGGAAATTCTGCCGTACGCCGAGAGGTAACCGCGCCGCGCCGGTCCGGCTAGGTGTTGGTGGTACCCCAGTCGTCCTCGCGGGATCCGTTGCTGTTCCGCTCGCGCAGCGAGCGCACCCGCTCGGTCACCGAGTCGGGGACGTGATCGCCCACCTTCTCGCTCACCACGTGGTACGCCTTGCCCGCGAACTCCCGGCCCTGCTGGGCGGCGGTCTCCGCGGTGTTGCGCACCGCCGGGTTCTGCGAGACCTGGCGGGCGGACTTCTTCAGCTGCTCGTAGCGCTCGCGCCCGGCGCGTGTACCCAGCACGTAACCCAGGGCCACTCCGGCGACGAATGTGAGCCGGTAGCGCATGACGGCCACCCTTCCCTTGCGTCGGCATCGGTGCGGGGGGAACCGATTGGCGAACCACCCCCCTGCTTGCGCTAATGTATGTGTCGCAGCGAGCGCACGCTTCCTGGCGAATACCCAGGTAGGTACGTTCGATGCAACGAGGCAATCCTCCGTAGCTCAATTGGCAGAGCAGCCGGCTGTTAACCGGCAGGTTACTGGTTCGAGTCCAGTCGGGGGAGCTCGGTCTCCTGTAGCTCAATTGGCAGAGCAGCCGGCTGTTAACCGGCAGGTTACTGGTTCGAGTCCAGTCGGGAGAGCAACGGAAGAGGACCCCTCAGGGGTCCTTTTTCATGTCCGGTGGAACCGCGCGGGGCGCGCCGAAGTCCTCATGGTCATGCGATGCCGACCATCCGAAGCAGGAGATCGTATGAGCGGCTATGCTGCGGCAGACGGCGCGCACAAATGTGCGCGACGCGCCGTAACGGGGCGGTAGCTCAGCCGGTTAGAGCAGCGGACTCATAATCCGTCGGCCGTGGGTTCGAGTCCCACCCGCCCCACCTTTAACGTGCGATGACGGACCTGCGGAAACGTTCCCTCGGAGTTGTTGCGGTGTCAACTTCGCCTCAACGGACGGAATCCGCTGCTCGCGAGTTCGGTGCCGGGTCGGTCTGCGTCGGCTGACGCTCTTCTGACCTGCATGGACGCGTGCAGACCTGCAGCCGGTGAGACGTGTTCGACTCGGCTCTGCTGCGACAGGGCCATGTGTTGAGGCCATCCTGAGGCCGGAGGTACTGGGGGAGTGTCCGGGAGGCGTTCTCCGACGAGTCGTCTGTGTGTGGCTCAGGGCGTTCTATGTGTGCGGCCGTCTGGGAGGCGCCCGAGGACGTCGGCACCGTTGTCGTGTGAACCGCCCACTCGCCGGACCTCCGTGCACCCGTCGCGGCGGCACAAGCTCGCGACCAGTTCCTCGAACTGCGTACCGGTCATGGCATCCACCTCGGCGAGGGTTCGTCGGCCGGCTTTCACCTCCCCGTCCCGGCGGAGCGTCGCCAGCGGCGGTCCCGTGCGCGCACGATCCGGTTCCGTGCGCCACGGCCACCAGCCCATCGCTCCGATGCCGCCGAGGAGCAGGGCCGCCGTGACGTGCGGCCACACGGCTGACCAGAACATCATCAGGAGGGCCAGCAGCACTCCGCCGCCGATCACGGCCGACTTCAGCCGCGCCTTCCGCCGCCTGCGAGCAGGCGTGCCTCGTCCACGCCGAGCGGTCATCCCCGCCTCCCCCTGCCGTCCCTGATTGGCGCGTCCTCCGGCTCCTTGTCGTCACAGATGCCGTAGTTGCGCTGCACCAGGGGGCAGGAGTCGGCCTGTGGCGACGTCGGCTGCTGCTTGTGTGTCCTGCAGTTCGGTTGGCCAGGTCGCTGGGAGGGCGCCGACAGCCGACGGCCTTGTCCATGTCATCGACGTCCGCCCGGGTGGCGAACGGATCGGGTTGCTCGCCGGGTTGGGGACGTCCCTTCTTCTTGGCTCTTCTTGGCGAAAACCAGACCTGCTTGGCGAAGACCCGACCGCTCATTCCGTGTGCGTTCACGGGCGCGCCGTTTCCGGTACGCAGGGCGCGACTCTGATGGGTCCAGCACTCGCAGCCCGCCCCGAACACCCGGAGAGGCACATATGTCCAGACGTTACGTCAGGCCCGCAGCCATCCTTGCCGCCGCCGGAGTCCTGACCGGCGTGACTGCCGCCCAACCCTCTGCGTTCGCCGCCTCCCACCACCGGTCCTCTGCCAGGCACGTCCTGCTGATCTCGGTCGACGGGCTGCACCAGTCAGACCTGGCCTGGTACGTCTCCCGGCACCCGAAGTCCGCGCTGGCCCGGCTGGTCGGCGGCGGCGTGGAGTACACCCACGCCGAGACCACCACGCCGTCCGACTCCTTCCCCGGCATGGTCGCCCAGGCGACCGGTGGCGGCCCCGGCACCACCGGCGTCTACTACGACGACACCTACAACGCGGCGCTCCTGCCCGCCGGGACCACCGACTGCAAGGCCGTCAAGCCCGGTGTCGAGGTGGACCTGACCGAAGACCTGGACAGGAACCAGGCGTCCATCGACGCCGGGCAGGGCCTCACCGGTCTGCCGGACAGCATCCTGTCGATGACGGGCCACCCGGCGAGCCTGATCAACGCCTCCAAGCTGCCGGTCGACCCCAAGACCTGCAAGCCGGTCTACCCGCACTCCTACCTCAAGGTGAACACCGTCTTCGAGGTGGCCCGCAGCGCGGGTCTGCGCACCGCCTGGTCGGACAAGCACGCGGCGTACGAGATCCTCAACGGGCCCTCGGGCACCGGCGTTCAGGACCTGTTCACGCCCGAGATCAACAGCGACGCCCTCGGCTACCCGGCCGGCAACGACTGGACCACGGACAACCAGGCCACCGAGCAGTACGACGGCTACAAGGTGAAGGCCGTCCTCAACGAGATCGACGGCTACGACCACAGCCGTGCCCACAAGGTCGGCACCCCGGCGATCTTCGGCCTCAACTTCCAGTCCGTCTCCACCGCGCAGAAGCTGCCCGCCTCCGACGGCCTCAAGGGCGGCTACACCGCCAAGAATGTGCCCGGACCGCTGCTGACGAAGAACCTGGACTTCGTCAACGCGCAGATCGGCGCCCTGACGTCCGAGATCGCCAAGCGGCACCTGGCCGGCAGCACCACGATCGTCCTGTCCGCCAAGCACGGCCAGTCGCCCACCGACCCCACCGCGCTCACCCGGATCGACGACGGCCCGCTGCTGGACGGCCTCAACGCCGCCTGGAAGAAGCTCCATCCCGCCGCCGGCGACCTGGTCGCGCACTCCGTGGACGACGACGCGATGCTGCTCTGGCTGACCGACCGCTCGCAGGCCGCCACCGAGTTCGCCAAGAAGTACTTGCTCGCGCAGAGCGGCACCGGTACGGACATCAACGCCGCGTCCAAGGCCTTCACCCGCAGCGGGCTCAGCAAGGTCTACGCCGGAAGCGCCGCGGCCCGTTACTTCCACGTCGAGGCCGGCGACGCCCGTGTACCGGACGTCTTCGGTGTCGCGCAGTACGGTGTCGTCTACACCGGCGGCACCAAGAAGATCGCCGAGCACGGTGGCGCCGACTCCGACGACCTCGACGTCCCGTTGGTGGTGTCCGGCGCCTCGGTTCCGGACGGTGTGCGCGACTCCGCGAGCGTGCAGACCAAGCAGATCGCACCGACGATCCTGAGCCTGCTCGGTCTGAACCCCCGCTCCCTGGAGGCCGTGCGCGAGGAACACACCACCGCGCTGCCGGTCCGCTGACGTCGCTCTCACGACCAGGAGCCGCCCAGCCGACTGCGCTTGGGCGGCTCCATGAGCTGGGCAGGCTCAGCCGTTCGACCCGGCCGGGGTCGTGGTGGTCTTGAAGCCCTCGGTCTTGTTGGCCTGGACGGCGAAGTCATTGGTGAACGTCTTGCTGAGGTCCACCGACCCCTTCACGCCGCCGACCAACTGCTCCGTCGCCAGGGAGGTCTTCGGACCGCCGGCCGGCATGAGGCCGTCCGGGAGGAACTGACCCTTGTCCTCGTTCAGGGCCGAGATGTAGTCGGCCTTGGTCACCAGCTGGTTCTGCACGAACGACTGCGGCAGCTTGTTCGCGATGTCGGCCGCGCTGTGGGTGTTGATCCAGTGCATGGTGGCGACGAGCGCGTCGACGACCTTCTGCACCGTGTCCTTGTGCGAGTTCACCCAGTCGGTGCGGGCGAGCACGCCGGCGGCGGGATAGGCACCGCCCATCGCCGCCGTGGCGCCGTCCGTGGTGGCCAGGTCGATCGCGGAGGTACCGACTCCCTTCTTCTGGATCGCGGCCACCGTCGGCTGTGTCGTCATGACGCAGTCGATCTTGCCGTTCTGCAGCTGGGCGATGGCGGTGGAGCCCGAGCCGACCCCGATCCGGTGGAAGTCGCTGGTCTTGACGCCCTTCTTGGCGGCCAGGAACTGGGTGAGGGTGTCGGTGCCCGAACCCAGGTCGGTGACGCCCAGGGTCTTGCCCTTGAAGTCGGCGCCCGAGGTGACGCCCGACTTCTTGGAGCACATCTCGCGCTCGCCCGGCGCGCCGGAGAGCTGGACGACGTCCTCGACCGCCTTCCCCTTCGCCTGGAACTCGATCGTGTGGTTGTACCAGGCGCCCGCCATGTCCACCTGCCCCGAGGCCATGGCTTCCTCGGCGCCGACACCGCCGTTCTGCTCGGTGCTCAGCTGCACGTTCACGCCGTACTTCTTGTAGTAGCCGAGCTGCTGGGCGAGCTGGTACGGCAGGTAGATCTGCTTGTCGATGCCGCCGACCATGAGCTTCACGGTGGGCGTGCCGCCGGAGGCACTGCTGGAGTTGCTGGAACAGGCGCTGGTCGCACCGAGGGCGAGAACCGTGAGGACGGAGGCGGCGACGGCGGCGGATCGTCTGGACATGGCTGGCCACATTCCTTTTCTGAGGTGAGACAAGGGAGGAACAGAGGGAACAAGGTGGGGACGAGGGAGGGGCGTCAGAGAGCGTTCGAGGCCTCGGACGGCGACGGCGGGCGCCAGGACATCAGCCGGTGCTCGAGCTTGCCGATCAGCCACTCGGCGCCGAGCACGATGACCGAGATGACGAGCATCGTGGCGAACACGCCGTTGGGGTCGAAGTTGTTCTGCGCGGTCTTGATGACCAGGCCGAGGCCGCTCTGCGCGCCGAGCACCTCGCCGACCAGCGCGCCGACGATGGCGAAGCCGAAGGCGCTGTGCAGGCTGGCGATGATCCAGGTGAGTGCGGACGGCACGGTGACGTGCCGGATGATCTGCAGCTGCGAGGCGCCGAGGACCTTGGTGTTGGCGAGGATGTTGCGGTCGACCTCGCGGACGCCCTGGAAGGCGTTGAAGAAGACGATGAAGAACACCAGCACCGCGGCGAGCAGGATCTTGGGCAGCACGCCGATGCCGAACGCGACGATGAAGATCGAGCCGAGGACGATGCGCGGGATCGCGTTGACCATCTTGATGTAGGGACCGAGCACGTCGGCGAGGAAGCGGCTCTGGCCGAGCGCGACGCCGAAGATCACTCCGGTGACGGCCCCGAGGGCGAAGCCGACGAGCGCTTCCTGGATCGTTGTCCAGATGTTCGAGTAGAAGGACCCGAACTCGGTGCCGTGCCGGAAGAGGTCGACCAGCCGCTTGGCGATGCCGGACGGCTGCCCGAAAAAGAACGGGTCGACGATCCCCCAGGCGGTGAAGGCCTGCCAGCCGCCGAGGACGAAGACCGCGAGGCCGACGCGACCGGCCCACACCAGCGCGGCGCGCCGCCGGACGGCGCTCCTGGCGGCGGCCTCGGCCGAGACCTGGGAGCCGTTCTCGGCCGGGGCGGTGGAAACGGTGGACGTCGTACTCATGCCGTACCTCCTGCGGTGCGTGCGTAGGCGCGCTCCACCTCCTCGCGCAGCGAATCCCAGATCTGGTGCTGGAGTTCGATGAAGCGGGGCTGGAAGCGGATCTCCTGGACCGCGCCGCGCGGGCGCGGCAGGTCGATGTCGAAGACCGCCTTGACCGAGCCGGGGCTGGACGTCATGACCACGACCCGGTCGGCGAGCGCCACGGCCTCGTCGAGGTCATGGGTGATGAAGATGACCGACGGACGGATCTGCTCCCACAGGCCGAGCAGTTCGGTCGACATGATCGCCTTGGTCTGCACGTCCAGGGCGCCGAACGGCTCGTCCATGATCAGGATCTTGGGTTCGTTGATGAGCGCCGCGGCCATCGCCACGCGCTTGCGCATACCGCCGGAGAGCTGGTGCGGGTAGCGGTCCTCGAACCCCGTCAGGCCCACCCTGCGCAGCCAGTCGCGAGCCGAGGCCTGGGCCTTCTGCTTGGGCACTCCGCGGAAGACCGGGCCCATCAGGACGTTGCCGAGGACCGTCTTCCAGGGCAGCAGCGCGTCGGTCTGGAACATGAAGCTGACGCCGTCGGTGACGCCGTCCACCTCACGGCCGCCGACCTTTACCGAGCCCTCGCTGGGCCGGTCGAGCCCGGACACCAGACTCAGCGTCGTCGACTTGCCGCAGCCGGTCGGGCCCACCACCGCGCAGAACTGGCCCGGCTCCACGGTGAACGAAACGTCCCGCAGTGCCGTGAACACCTCACCCGCGGGAGTCAGAAATCGTTTGGTGAGTCCTGAGATGTCGACTCGCGCGCTGTCCCGGCCGGTCTTCTCGGCGACGGGGCCCGTCGCGACGTCGTTTCGCGAAGCCATCTGAGGCGGTCTCCTTCCCAATCTCGGAGGTCGAGGAAGGCAGACGCTAAAGGCCGCTCGGAGTTACGTCGCTGTTTCAGACGTATCTCGCGTTAGCCGTGTTAACAGGGGTTCTGCGCGTTCTGCTCAGCGTGCCGGGGGCTGGGCAGAACCGCCTCGGTGGGACACAATCGCGCCACCACGGGTACGGCGAAGGGGCCGGGCCCGGCCGCACGACAAGGGCGAAGGCACCTGTGATGCCCATCCGTATCCGGACCGGCCGCGGCGGGAAGGGGAGGCTCTCCGCGCGGATTCTGGCCAACCAGCTGGTCATCCTGGCCCTGACCGGAGCGATCGGCTTCGTACTGTTCGCGTTCGCGCAGCGGGGCGAGATCGACCGATCCTACGAGCAGCGGGCGCTGTCCCTCGCCCAGACCGCGGCCGCCGAGCCCCAGATCCGGCACGCCATGCAGTACGGCGGTGGCGGCGACGTCGTCCAGACCGTCGCCGAACGGATCCGCAAGGCGTCGGGGGCGTCGTACGTGGTCGTGATCGACCTGCACGGTGTCCGCCACTCGCACCCCGACCCGTTGCTGGTCGGCGAGCCGGTGGACGACCCGATCGTGGTCCTGGACGGCCACACCCACGTCGGCTCCGACCAGGGCGCCACCGGACGGTCCGCCAACGGCAAGGCCCCGCTGTACGGGCCCACCGGCACCCTGGTCGGCGAGGTGTCGGCCGGCCTTCCGGAACGCGCCGTGCTCAGCGAGTTGTGGAGGGAGCTGCCCACCTTCGGCCTGTATGCCGCGATCGCCGTCGCGCTCGGCTCGGCGGCGGCGTTCCTGCTGGCCAGGCGGCTGAAGAGGTCGACCTTCGGGCTGGAACTGGAGGAGATCGCCGGACTGCTCCAGGATCGCGAGGCCATGCTCCACGGCATCCGGGAGGGTGTGATCGCCTTCGATCCCGACGGCCGGATCACCGTGGTCAACGACGAGGCCCGCAACCTGCTCGGCCTCGGCACGGCGCTCGGCAGCAGGCTCGAGGAGGTGTTGCCCGACGGGCGGCTGCGCCGCGCCCTGGACGGCACCCTGACCGGAACCGACCTCAGCGTGCTGACCGACGACCACTGCCTGGTGGTGAACCGGATGCCGGTGACGCTGCACGGCTGTGAACTGGGCGCGGTGGTCACCGTACGCGACCGCACCGAGCTGATCGGGCTGCTGCGCGAACTGGACTCGGTGCGCGGGCTGACCGACGCCCTGCGCGCCCAGCAGCATGAGTTCACCAACCGCATGCACACCGTGGCCGGGCTGCTGGACATCGGCGACCACGACGCCGCCTACGAGTACGCCGTCGACTCGGCCGGCGCCGACCAGGCGCTGACCGAGTCCGTACGCGAACGGATCGGCAACGCGCTGCTCGTGGGTCTGATCGTCGCCAAGACCACGGTGGCCGCGGAACGCGGGGTACGGATGGTGCTCAGTGACGACTCCGCGCTCGGGGAGGACCCGCCGCATCTGCGCCGGCTGCTGACCATCGTCGGCAACCTGCTGGACAACGCGATCGACGCGGCGGCCGGCGGAGCTTCTCCGGTGGGTGGCCGCGAGGTGCGGCTTTCGCTGGTCGAGGCCGCCGACCTGGTGATGGTGCGGATCGCGGACAGCGGCCCGGGGATTCCGCTGGGCGCCGCCGAGTCGATCTTCGATGACGGCTGGTCGACCCGGCCCGACCGGGGCACCGCCCGGCGCGGGCTGGGGCTGGCCCTCGTCCACCGGCTGACACAGCGGCACGGCGGGACGATCACGGTCAGCGAGGGGCCGGGCGCGGTCTTCACCGTCGTACTGCCGCTGCCGGACGCCACCCCCGTACCACGAGACGCACAGTTCACGACGGCCTCGCCGACGAGAGGTGATCGCGGATGATCCGGGCCCTGGTGGTGGACGACGACTTCCGTGTCGGCGACATCCACTGCGACTACGCGTCCCGCGTCGAGGGCTTCGAGGTGGTCGGCCGGGCGGCGACCGTGGCCGAGACGCTGGACGCGGTGCGCACCCTCCACCCCGATCTGCTGCTGCTCGACGTCTTCCTGCCGGACGGCAGCGGACTCGACGTGCTGCGGCAGCTCAGCGGGGACGCGGGCGGCGCCCGCCCCGACGCGATCATGATCACCGCCGACAGGGACATCACCTCGGTACGGACCGCCATGAAGCTCGGCGCCGTGGGCTACCTGGTCAAGCCGTTCGGCTCCGCCGACCTGGCCGAGCGGCTCACCGCCTACCGCGAACTCCAGCACCGCGTGGATGCCCTCGGCCTGGCTCCCCGAACCGACCAGGCCGACGTGGACGCCCTCTTCAGCGCCGTCCGGCCACCGGCCGTCCCCCGGATCCCGGCCAAGGGGCACTCCGCGCCGACCCTCGCCCTCCTGCACCAGGTCCTCCGCACCGCCCACGACGCCCTGTCCGCGGCCCAGGCCGCCGAACTCACCGGCGTCTCCCGCGCCACGGCCCAGCGGTACCTCTCGTACCTCGTACGGGAGGGCATGGTCCGGCTCGAACTTCGCTACGGAACCACCGGCCGTCCCGAACACCGCTACCGGCTCGTTGGCTGAAGCCATGCGGCTCATGGGGCCACGCCCGGCGTTCGCAGGAGTGGCTCGCGGGCGTGGTGCGGATCACGGACCTGGTGGTGGCGCCGGCGGCACGCGGCCGGGGCGTCGGCACCAGACCGCTGGACGTGTTGCTGCTCCCCGCGCTGGACGACCGCGCGTGGGCGGTACCCGACCCACCAGGCCCCTCCAGGCTGGACTTCTTCCGCTGCCGGGGCTGGCGTCAGACGGTCTTCCCGCGGCCAGGCCGTACACCCGACGCCGCCGGTCGCGCCGTCTTCCTCACCCCCGTCACCCGGCGCTCGCCGACCCGCCCGTGTTGCCGTGGCCGCCTCGAAGCGAGCCACGTCACAGGCCGGACGAGAAGAAGGTCACAGCCGTGCCCACTGCTGCTCCTTTGTCGATCTCACCTAGCATCCGAGCATGACGGTCCTGCATGACGACGGGCTCTCGCTGGCCGCCGAGTTCCCTGACGCGACACATGAACAGTGGCAACACCTGGTGGAGGGTGTCCTGCGCAAGTCGGGCAGGGAGGTCTCGAGTTCGGCGGCCGAGGAAAGCCTGTCCACCACGCTGGAGGACGGGCTGCGCACCCGGCCCCTGTACTCCCCACGCGACACCGCGCCCGACCCCGGACACCCCGGCTTCGCCCCCTTCGTACGCGGCGGCCGGGCCGAGGGGAACACCGTCGGCGGCTGGGACGTACGACAGCGGCACGCAGTGGCCGACGGCGACGCGGTACTCGCGGACCTGGAGAACGGCGTCACCTCCCTGTGGCTGGCCGTCGGCGAGGGCGGCATCCCGGTGCCGTCGCTCGGCCGGGTCCTCGACGGCGTCCACCTCGACCTGGCGTCCGTCGTCCTCGACGCGGGGAGTGAAGCCGCGCCTGCCGCAGGCGAATTGCTGCGGCTGTACGAGGAGCGGGGCGTCGCCAAGGAGGCGGCGCGCGGCAACCTCGGCGCCGATCCCCTCGGCCACGAGGCCCGCACCGGGCAGGCGTACGACTTCGCGCCCGTGGCCGGTCTCGCGCGCCGGTGCGCCGAGCAGTACCCGGGGCTGCGGGCGCTGACCGTGGACGTGCTGCCGTACCACGAGGCCGGCGGCTCGGCGGCGCAGGAGCTGGGCTGCTCCCTGGCGACCGGCGTCGCCTACCTGCGCGAACTGACCGAAACGGGACTGTCCGTGCAACAGGCTTGTGCGCAGCTGGAGTTCCGGTACGCGGCCACCGCCGACCAGTTCCTGACCGTCGCCAAGCTGCGGGCGGCGCGCCGCCTGTGGGCGCGGGTGGCCGAGGTGTGCGGGGCGCCCGGCGCGGGCGCACAGGTGCAGCACGCCGTGACCTCGCCGGTGATGATGACCCGCCGCGACCCGTGGGTGAACATGCTGCGCACGACGGTGGCCACGCTGGCCGCCGGGGTCGGCGGCGCCGACGCCGTCACCGTGCTGCCCTTCGACCACGCGCTCGGCCTCCCGGACGCGTTCACTCGTCGCATCGCCCGCAACACCTCGGCTATCCTCATCGAGGAGTCGCATCTGTCCCGGGTGATCGACCCGGCGGGCGGCTCCTGGTACGTGGAGCGGCTGACCGACGAAATCGCCCACGCGGGCTGGGAGTTCTTCCGGTGGATCGAGCGGCTCGGCGGCCTGGCGGCCGCCCTGCGCTCCGGGCAGCTCGGCCAGGACCTGTCCCACACCTGGGCGGCGCGCAGCACCAAGCTCGCCGAGCGGCGCGAACCCATCACCGGCGTCAGCGAGTTCCCGCACCTCACCGAGCGTCCCGTGGAGCGCGCACCGGCACCGGTCCGGCCGTCCGGCGGCCTTCCGCGGGTGCGGCGCGACGACGCGTACGAGGCGCTGCGGGCCCGCTCCGACGCCCACCTCGCCGCCACCGGATCCCGGCCGCGGATCTTCCTGGCGTCGATCGGCCCCGCCGCCGGGCACACCGCGCGTACGACCTTCGTCTCGAACCTCTTCCAGGCGGGCGGCATCGAGCCCGTCACGGAAGGAACCTTCGAGAACAGCGGCGCCCGAGAAGTCTGCCTGTGCTCCAGCGACGCGCTGTACGAGGAGCAGGCCGCCGCAGTCGCCGCCGAACTCAGATCGGCAGGCGCCACGCACGTGTTCCTCGCCGGCCGCCCCGGGCAGTACTCCGGAGTCGACTCGTACGTCTTCACGGGCTGCGACGCCGTCGCCGTGCTGTCCGCGACCCTCGACCGCATGGGAGTGTCCTGATGGGAATCCCCGACTTCTCCGCAATCGAGCTGGGCAGCCCGGCCGTCGACGGCGGGGCCGACGAGTGGCGTACGGCCCTGAAGAAGGCCGCGGACGGGGACGACCTGCTCTGGGAGACGCCGGAGGGCATCGCGGTCAAGCCGCTCTACACCGGCCGTGACCTGGAGGGCCTGGACTTCCTCGGCACCTACCCGGGCATCGCCCCGTACCTGCGCGGCCCGTACCCGACGATGTACGTCAATCAGCCCTGGACCATCCGCCAGTACGCGGGCTTCTCCACCGCCGAGGAGTCCAACGCCTTCTACCGCCGCAACCTGGCGGCCGGCCAGAAGGGCCTGTCCGTCGCCTTCGACCTGCCCACCCACCGTGGCTACGACAGCGACCACCCGCGCGTGACCGGTGACGTCGGCATGGCGGGCGTGGCCATCGACTCGATCTACGACATGCGGCAACTCTTCGACGGCATCCCGCTGGACAAGATGACGGTGTCGATGACGATGAACGGCGCCGTGCTGCCGGTGCTGGCGCTCTACATCGTCGCCGCGGAGGAACAGGGCGTGCCGCCCGAGAAGTTGGCCGGGACCATCCAGAACGACATCCTCAAGGAGTTCATGGTCCGCAACACCTACATCTACCCGCCGAAGCCGTCGATGCGGATCATCTCCGACATCTTCGCCTTCACCTCCCAGCGGATGCCCCGCTACAACTCCATCTCCATCTCCGGCTACCACATCCAGGAGGCAGGTGCGACGGCCGATCTGGAGCTGGCGTACACGCTCGCGGACGGCGTGGAGTACATCCGGGCGGGGCGGGACGCAGGGATGGACGTGGACGCGTTCGCGCCCCGACTGTCATTCTTCTGGGCGATCGGCATGAACTTCTTCATGGAGGTCGCCAAGCTGCGGGCGGCCCGCCTGCTGTGGGCGAAGCTGGTGAAACAGTTCGACCCGAAGAACACCAAGTCGCTGTCCCTGCGGACCCATTCGCAGACCTCCGGCTGGTCGCTGACCGCGCAGGACGTGTTCAACAACGTCACGCGCACATGCATCGAGGCGATGGCCGCGACCCAGGGCCACACCCAGTCGCTGCACACCAACGCCCTCGACGAGGCCCTCGCGCTGCCCACCGACTTCTCGGCGCGCATCGCCCGCAACACGCAGCTGCTGATCCAGCAGGAGTCGGGCACGACACGGGTGATCGACCCGTGGGGCGGCAGCGCCTACGTGGAGAGGCTGACGTACGACCTCGCCCGCAAGGCCTGGCAGCACATCCAGGAGGTCGAGGCGGCGGGCGGCATGGCGCAGGCCATCGACGCCGGCATCCCCAAGCTGCGGGTGGAGGAGGCCGCGGCCCGCACCCAGGCGCGGATCGACTCGGGCCGTCAGCCGGTCATCGGCGTGAACAAGTACCGCGTCGAGAACGACGAGGCGATCGAGGTCCTCAAGGTCGACAACTCCTCGGTACGCGCCCAGCAGATCGCCAAGCTGCGGCGGCTGCGCGCGGAGCGCGACGAGCAGGCCTGCCAGGACTCGCTGGACGCGCTGACCCGGGCCGCCGGCGGCGAGGGCAATCTGCTGGAGCTGGCGGTGAACGCGGCCCGTGCCAAGGCGACGGTCGGCGAGATCTCCGACGCCCTGGAGAAGGTGTACGGGCGGCATGCGAGCCAGATCCGTACGATCTCCGGCGTGTACCGCAACGAAGCCGGCGAGTCCCCGTCCGTGGACCGTACCCGCACCCTCGTGTCCGCCTTCGAGGAGGCCGAGGGCCGCCGCCCGCGCATCCTGGTCGCCAAGATGGGCCAGGACGGCCACGACCGCGGCCAGAAGGTGATCGCCACCGCCTTCGCCGACCTCGGCTTCGACGTGGACGTCGGCCCGCTGTTCCAGACCCCGGCCGAGGTCGCCCGCCAGGCCGTCGAGGCGGACGTGCACATCGTCGGCGTCTCGTCGCTGGCCGCCGGGCACCTCACCCTCGTACCGGCGCTGAAGGAGCAGCTCGCCGAGGAGGGGCGCGAGGACATCGTGATCGTGGTCGGCGGGGTCATTCCGCCCCAGGACGTGCCGACCCTGCTGGAGATGGGCGCGGCGGCCGTCTTCCCGCCGGGAACCGTCATCCCGGACGCCGCTCACGACCTGGTCGAGCGGCTGTCGGCCGACCTCGGGCACGACCTCTGAAACCCATGGCGATCGACCTCGACACGTATGTGAAGGGTGTTCTCGACGGGAGGCGGGCGATCATCGCGCGCGCCATCACCCTCGTCGAGTCCACCCGGCGTCACCATCGGGCGCTGGCACAGGAGCTGCTGACCGAGCTGCTCCCCTACAGCGGGAAGGCGCGGCGGATCGGCGTCAGCGGGGTGCCGGGCGTGGGCAAGTCGACGTTCATCGACGCGTTCGGCACCCTGCTGACCGGGCTCGGTCGTCGGGTCGCGGTACTCGCGGTCGACCCGTCATCCAGTCGCACGGGCGGGTCGATCCTGGGTGACAAGACCCGGATGGAACGCCTGGCCGTGGACCCGGCGGCCTTCGTTCGCCCGTCTCCCACCTCGGGCACGCTCGGCGGGGTCGCCAAGGCGACCCGGGAGTCGATCGTGGTGATGGAGGCGGCCGGTTATGACGTGGTCCTGGTGGAGACGGTCGGCGTCGGCCAGTCGGAGACCGCGGTGGCGAACATGGTCGACTCCTTCCTGCTGCTCAGCCTGGCCCGCACGGGCGACCAGTTGCAGGGCATCAAGAAGGGCGTCCTGGAGCTGGCCGACGTGATCGCCGTCAACAAGGCGGACGGTCCGCACGAGCGCGACGCCCGCGCGGCGGCACGGGAGCTGGCCGGCGCCCTGCGGCTGATGCACGGCAGGGACGCGGCCTGGACGCCGCCCGTGCTCAGTTGCAGCGCCCGCGAGTCGACCGGCCTGGACACCGTCTGGGAACGCCTCGAACAGCACCGCACCCTGCTGGACTCGACAGGGCGGCTCGACGCCAAGCGCCGCGACCAGCAGGTCGACTGGACCTGGAGCATGGTCCGCGACGAACTCCTCGGCCGCCTGCACGCCGACCCGGCGGTACGGGCCCTCGCGCCCACCCTTGAACAGCAGGTCCGAGCCGGCGAATTGACGGCCACGCTCGCCGCTGAACGCATCCTGCGAACCTTCCGCGGCGAGCCGGGTCGATAGGGCGCCGACCGGCGTGACGGCCATCAGTGACCGGAGCGGCACTTCCCACGAGCGGTCGCGCAGCGGACGCAGGGTGTCGCCGGCGATTCGCGACCCCGTCCGTGTACCCGAGGTGCCGGGCGGCAAGATCGCCTTCGCGGACTTCTCGCCGCGGCGCCGGTATCGCCGCCCTCTTCTCGGTGTCGAGGTCATGTCACGCACGCGTCCGGACGGAGACGACTCGCTGCCGCCAGAATGTCGGTATCTGTGGGTTGGACGTCGTGATAGCCATGGCGGGCAGGGACCGTCGGCGCCAGGCCGGAGGAGGGATCGCCGAGTGGACGGCGACGCACACCTAGAGAAGGCGGACACCATGGGAATCGATCACACTGGTGCGGCGAACGTAGACGTACCTGCGACGAAGCTGGCTCGAGAGGCGACGGAGCTGATCCGCGACACCACGAGCGAGCTCATCTACCACCACTCGCGCCGGGTGTACCTCTTCGGGAGCCTGCAGGGGCGCAACCGCGACCTGAGCTTCGACCCGGAGCTCCTCTACCTCGGCGCCATGTTCCACGACGTGGGGCTCGGTGAGACCTTCCACGACAGCGGCCGCCGCTTCGAAGTGGACAGCGCGGAGGAAGCGAAGCGGTTCCTGCACGCGCACGGGGTTCCGGAAGACAGTATTCGCCGGGTCTGGACTGCGATCGCCCTGCACACGACTCCCGGGGTGCCGGAGTTCATGGAGCCGGAGGTGGCCCTGGTCACCGCCGGGGTGGAGTACGACGTCCTGGGCATCGGATACGGTGCGATCCCGGAGGCGGACCGGGCCGAGATCGTGGCCCTGCACCCGCGCCCCGACTTCAAGCGCCGGATTCTGGAGGCGTTCCATGAAGGCATCCGACCCAAGCCGGAGACGACGTTCGGCAATGTGAAGGCCGACGTTCTGGAGCACTTCGAGCCCGGCTTCGAGCGGGGCAACTTCGTTCGCACGATCCTGGAGTCGCCGTGGAAGGAGTAGTCCCGCCGGTGTCCCGCGGCAGACGTACGGTCGCCGTCGTGGCCTTCGACGGCGTGCAGCTGCTCGATGTCACCGGGCCCGTCGAGGTCTTCACCACCGCCAACCGCTACGGCGCCGACTACGACGTGCGCGTCGTCTCCCTCACCGGCGTCGGCGTCCCCACCTCGTCGGGCCTGGTGATCGGGGTCAATGGGCCGCCCTCAGACCTGCCCCGCCGAATCGGCACTCTGCTGGTACCCGGGCGGCGGGACTGGCGGTCCGCGGTCGCGGACACGCAGCTGGTGGATCTGGTCGCGCGCCTGTCCTCGCGCGCCGAGCGCGTCGCGTCGGTGTGCGCGGGAGCGTTCGTCCTTGCCGCGACGGGTGTTCTGGACGGGCGGCGCGTTGCCACGCACTGGGAGCTGGCGCCCCAGCTGGCGGCTGCCTATCCAGGGGTACGAGTGGAAGCTGACCCCGTCTTCGTCCGGGACGGTCACATCGTCACATCCGCGGGCGTCACGGCGGGGATCGACCTCGCGCTCTCCCTGGTCGAGGAGGACTGGGGCACGGACATCGCTCGCAGCGTGGCAAGGCAGTTGGTCGTCTTCATGGCCAGGCCCGGCGGGCAGGCTCAGTTCAGTGCCCGGCTGACACCGCGTCAACCACAGCACGCGGTCGTACGACGGGTGATGGACCGTGTCACCGCGGAGCCCACCGCGGAGCACACCCTCTGCTCCCTGGCCGAAGCGGCCGGCGTCAGTGCCCGGCATCTTGGACGGCTCTTCCGCATCGAAGTCGGCATGACGCCCGGTCAGTACATCGAGTCCGTCAGAGTCGAAGCTGCCCAGGTGCTGCTGGAGGACGGCACCGGAACCATCGAGGAAGTGGCACAACAGGCGGGATTCGGTTCCTCGGAGTCGCTGCGCCGGGTCTTCCAGCTGCGCCTCGGCGTCTCCCCGACCGTTTACCGCGCACGGTTCCGCAGCACCGGCGGCAGTCGTCACGTCGCGGTCGTGTAGGGCCGGTGGCCCGAGGGCGGACCTGTCTGTCCGAGGGGCGCGTCCCGCTCCGCAAGGGGCTACGAGCGCGTGGTCGAGCCCTGCCGTCACGCTCGCCGCGGCAACGGTCACAGAGGCTCCGCCCCCGAGTGCTGGGGCGGGGCCTCTGCGCGTGAGAAAGGGAACCCGCTGCGGACGAGTTGGAGCCCCTTGTCCGAACTGGTGAGCTGGTCACAGACGCCCTCCGAGCTGGTCCCCGCGGGGCCTCGCTGAGGCCGAAAGTCGTGATCCTCGCGCAGCGCCTCGGTGGCGGTCCCCGCCGGTCGTCGAGCGACCCGGCAGTGGTCCTTCGGCAAGGCCCGCCAAGGCGTCCGCGGTACGGCACGAGTTGCCTGCCGGTGCCCATGACCGACGCCGCATCTCACGTCCGGGCCGACAGGAGTCTCCCCGGCATCAGCAGTCATCTGTTCTCCAAGGCGGGGGCGACGACGGCGCGGTCCGGTTCGGCCGAAGCCCGCGCCCTCTATGGGGTCGACTCACGATAGGTTCCCGAAGAATATCTCGCAATAAGTGTTAACAAGGCCGACTGCTTCTGCTAACAATGCTCCCCGTCGGCTTCACGCTTCCTCTCCCGAGACGGGCGTCGCAAGTCCGAACGGCTGCCGTGCACGCGACACGGTCGCCTGCACCCCGTGCGCATCGCTCCTCACCGCCCCACTCCCAGCACGCCGTCAGGACCGCTCAGAGAAAGAGGACATCGCCATGCCATCGACCAGACAGACCCTCATCGCAGGCATAGCGGCTGTCGCCGTCCTGGCCACCGGATGCGCCGGCGCCGGAGGCGGTGGCAGCAGCAGCGGGAGCAAGAGCATCAACGTGCTGATGGTCGGCAACCCGCAGATGGAGGACATCGCGAAGCTGACGAAGAGCACGTTCACGAAGGACACCGGCATCAAGGTGAACTTCACGGTCCTTCCCGAGAACGAGCTGCGCGACAAAGTCACCCAGGACATCGCCACCAAGGCCGGTCAGTACGACGTCGCCACCATCGGCGCCTACGAGGTGCCCATCTGGACCGACAACGGCTGGCTGCACGAGCTCGGCACCTCCGCCGACAAGGACACGAGCTTCGACAAGGCGGACCTGCTCAAGCCCATGGTCAAGTCCCTGTCCGGCTCGGACGGCAAGCTCTACGCCATGCCGTTCTACGGCGAGTCCTCCATGCTCATGTACAACAAGGACGTCATGAAGGCGAAGGGCATCACGGTGCCCGAGCACCCGACCTGGCAGCAGATCGCCGACATCGCGGCCAAGGTCGACGGCGCCGAACCCGGCATGAAGGGCATCTGTCTGCGCGGCCTGGCCGGCTGGGGCGAGCTCGGCGCGCCGCTGACGTCCGTGGTCAACACCTTCGGCGGCACCTGGTTCACCAAGGACTGGAAGGCGCAGGTCAACAGCCCGGCGTTCAAGAAGGCCGTCAACTTCTACGTCGACCTGGTCAGGAAGCACGGCGAGGCGGGCGCCCCACAGGCCGGGTTCACCGAGTGCCTGAACGCGATGAGCCAGAAGAAGGCCGCGATGTGGTACGACGCGACCAGCGCGGCCGGTTCACTGGAGGACGCCGGCTCCAGCAAGATCGCCGGCCACGTCGGCTATGCCTACGCGCCGACCGTCGAGACCAAGAGCAGCGGCTGGCTGTGGGCCTGGGCGTGGGCCATGCCGAAGACCACCAAGAAGGCCGACGCCGCCTCGCAGTTCATGCTGTGGGCCTCAAGCAAGAAGTACGAGAAGCTGGTCGGCGAGAAGCTCGGCTGGGCGCGCGTTCCGGCCGGCAAGCGGGCCAGCACATACGACATCCCGCAGTACCAGAAGGCCGCCGCGTCGTTCGGTGACATCACCCTGAAGTCCATCGAGGGAGCCGACCCGTCCAACCCGGGCGTGCAGCCCAGGCCCACGGTCGGGATCCAGTACGTGGCCATCCCCGAGTTCCAGGACCTGGGGACCAAGGTGACGCAGGAGATCTCCGCGGCCATCGCCGGCAAGACCAGCGTGGACAAGGCGCTCGACGACGGCCAGAAGCTCGCCGAGGACGTCGCCAAGAACTACCAGTGACCCTCCCTGTCCGGCCGGCCCTCCCGCCGGCCGGGCACCGCTTCCCCTACCCGGCCGTCACTGGCGGAGGAAAGTCCATGACCACGCTCACCGCTCCCCCCAAGACCGCGCCACCGCCCGCCCTTCCGCGCACGCCCTCGGGCGTCAGCAAGTGGCGGCGCCGCATCCCGCTGCTGCCGGCGCTGATCTTCACGATCGTCGTCACACAACTCCCGTTCGTGGCCACGCTCGTCATCTCCACCTTCCAGTGGAACATCCTCAAGCCGGGAGACCGGCACTTCGTCGGCCTGTCCAACTTCACGTTCGTCTTCACCGACGAGCGGCTGCGTACGGCGGTGCTCAACACCATCGTGCTCACCGCGGCGGTGGTGCTCATCAGCGTGATCCTGGGACTCGGTCTGGCGATGCTGCTCGACCGCCGGTTCGTCGGCCGCGGGCTGGCGCGCATCCTGCTCATCGCCCCGTTCCTCGTCATGCCGGTCGCCGCGGCGCTGCTGTGGAAGCACGCCATCTACAACCCCGACTACGGGCTGCTCAACGGCACCCTCAACGCCGTATACCGGTTCTTCGGCGCGGACAACGGGCCCACGGTCGACTGGGTGTCCTCCTATCCCATGCCCGCCGTCGTGGTCTCGCTGGTCTGGCAGTGGACCCCGTTCATGATGCTGATTCTCCTGGCCGGCCTGCAGGCACAGCCCGGTGACGTCCTGGAGGCGGCGAAGGTCGACGGAGCGTCGGCCATAGCGACCTTCCGTCACATCACCCTGCCGCATCTGCGCCAGTACATCGAGTTGGGCGTCCTGCTCGGCACGATCTATGTCGTGCAGACCTTCGACGCGGTCTACACCATCACCCAGGGCGGGCCCGGTTCGCAGACGACCAACCTGCCCTACGAGATCTACCTGACCATGTTCCGCAAGTACGAGTACGGCCAGGCGGCCGCCGCCGGTGTCGTCGTCGTACTCGGCTCGATCGTGATCGCGACCTTCGCCCTGCGCACCATCGCGTCGCTGTTCCGCGAGGAGGTATCCCGATGACCGCTCACGCAGCAGTCGCCGCCCCCGGGGCGAGGTTCAAGAAGCTCCTGCGCCGTCGCGACGACCACGGCGGTGCGCCACGTCTGTCGCCCCTGTGGACCTTCGTCGCCTGGCTCGCCACCCTGGCGTTCTTCGCCCCGGTGGCGTGGATGGTGCTCACCTCCTTCCACCAGGAGGCCGACGCGGCGACCAACCCGCCGACCCCCTTCGCCCCGCTCACCCTTCACCAGTACTCCCTGCTGTTCAGCCGGGACATCACCCCGTTCCTTCTCAACTCGGCCATGGGCAGCGTGATTTCGACGCTGCTCGTACTCGCCCTGGCGGTGCCGACGGCCTACGCGCTGGCCATCAAGCCGGTCGAGAAGTGGACCGACGTGATGTTCTTCTTCCTGTCCACGAAGTTCCTGCCGGCCATCGCGGCGCTGCTGCCGGTGTACCTGATCGTCAAGGACGCCGGGATGCTGGACAACGTGTGGACGCTGATCGTCCTCTACACCGCCATGAACCTCCCGATCGCGGTGTGGATGATGCGCTCGTTCCTCGCCGAGGTCCCCAAGGAAATCCTGGAGGCGGCCGAGGTCGACGGCGCCGGCCTGCTCACCGTGCTGTGGCGGATCGTCGCGCCGGTCGCCATGCCGGGACTCGCCGCCACCTCGCTGATCTGCTTCATCTTCAGCTGGAACGAGTTCATGTTCGCCGTGAACCTCACCGCGACGCAGGCATCGACCGCCCCGGTGTTCCTCGTCGGCTTCATCACCAACGAGGGCCTGTTCCTGGCCCGGCTGTGCGCGGCGGCCACGCTGGTGTCGCTGCCCGTCCTGATCGCCGGTTTCGCCGCCCAGGACAAGCTGGTCCGGGGCCTGTCCCTGGGAGCGGTGAAGTGAGAGCGGCGGAGGGGGAGTTCGCGCCGAAGCCGCCCGTGAACCCCAGTCACGAGCTCGCCCGGAAGGTCGTCGCGGTCGGTTCCGCCGTCACCGAGCTGTCGGTCGGGGCCCGGGTCGCGGTCGACCCGTCGCTGTCCTGCTTCGAGTGCCACTGCTGCCGGATCCGCCACAACAACCTCTGCGAACGGTGGGCCGCGATCGGAGTCACCCACCCCGGCGCCGCCGCTGAGTTCGCGGCCGCCCCGGTCGCCAACCGCGCGGTCCTGCCCGAGAGCGTACGGACCGAGGACGCGGCCCTGATCGAACCGCTGTCCTGTTCCGTACGCGGCTACGACACCTGCGACCGGACTCGCCTCCCGCGTGCTCGTCCGCGGCGCCGGGACCATGGGCCTGATGATGCTCCGGCTTGCCGAGGCCACTGGCGCCGCGAGCGTCGACGTCGTCGCCTGCGGCCCGACTCGTCTCCCGCGTGCTCGTCCGCGGCGCCGGGACCATGGGCCCGATGATGCTCCGGCTCGCCGAGGCCACCGGTGCCGCGAGCGTCGACGTCGTCGCCTGCGACCCGACTCGCCTCCCGCGTGCTGGTCCGCGGCGCCGGGATCATCGGCCCGATGATGCTCCGGCTCGCCGAGGTCACCGGGGCCGCGAGCGTCGACGTCGCCGGCATCGACGCCGAACGTGTCGCTGCAGCAGGGAAGTTGGGCTGCTCCGCCAGGCCGCGTCAGCTGACGAACTCTCCCCACCGAAGTGCGGCGGCTTCCCGCCGCGCCGCCCGCCTCGCCCGACCACACCCGAAACGGAGCACCATCCCATGCCCCAGCAGATCCGTCGCGTACTCGTCCGTTCCATCGACGACATCGCAGTCGAGCGGATAGCCGCGCCGGTGGCCGGCGACGGCGAACTCCTCGTCCGCACCACCGTGGTGGGCGTCTGCGGCTCCGACACCCATGCCGCCCTCGGCCACCATCCGTTCATGCCCCTGCCCTACCACCCCGGACACGAAGCGGTCGGCGTCGTCGCCGCCGTCGGCCCGGGCGCCGAGGGCTTCGCACCGGGCGACCGGGTGATCGTCGAGCCGAACCTCTTCTGCGGGCAGTGCCCCCAGTGCCGCTCCGGCCGCTACAACATCTGCCAGGAACTGAAGGTGTTCGGCTGCCAGACCCCCGGTGCGATGACGGACCTTTTCACCATCCCCGCCGGCCGCGTCCACCACGTCCCCGAGGGCATGACCGACATCGAGGCCGCCCTCGTCGAACCGCTGGCCACGCCGGTGCATGCCGTGGCCAAGGCCGGCGACCTCACCGGACGTACGGTCGTCGTCCTCGGGGCCGGGCCCATCGGTCTGCTCGTCCTCGCAGCCGCCCGGCACGCTGGCGCCGCGAGAATCGCCGTCACCGACCTGCTGCCGGGCAAGCGCGACCGCGCCCTGCGCCTGGGCGCCGACGCGGTCCTGCCCGCCGACGCCCCCGACCTCGTTCACCAGGTCAGGGACGCGCTCGACGGTCCCGTCGACGTGATCTTCGACTGTGTCGCGCGCGAGCAGTCCATGGCGCAGGCCACCGACCTGGTGACCAAGGGCGGAACGATCATCGTCGTCGGCGTCGGCGCCGCCGGTCCCACCCCGGTCCGCCTCGACCTGGTCCAGGACCGGGAGATCCGCATCGAAGGCACCCTGATGTACACCGCCGACGATTACCGCTCCGCCACCGCGTTGATCGCCTCCGGGGTCATCGACACGGATGAGATCGTCACCGCGACCTTCCCTCTGGAGGAGGCGGCCAAGGCCTTCGCGGCCTCCCTCGCTCCGGAACACGTCAAGGTCCTGGTCATCGTGGAGGGGCCGTAGTGGTGCGTACCGGCCCCCGGTGCCTGATCAACCCTGTGGGAAACTTCGAAGGCGATGTCACCCGGCACCTTCTGGTGTGTCGGCGCCCGACCGCGTCCGTTGGGTCTGCCGCCTCATGGGGAAGGCCGGACGTACTGACCGGCAGCCGCACGATGGAGACCGGACACGGAACGGACGGGGGAGCCACAGTGCCAGCCAGGACACGTCTGTCGCAGGCCGCCGTCGAGGAGCGGCGTCAGTCCGTCCTGCGCTACGTCGTCGAACACGGCGAGACCCGCATCGACGACCTCGCCGAACGCTTCGGCGTCAGCCTCATGACGATGCACCGTGATCTCGACGACCTCGACAAGCGTCACCTGCTGCGCAAGGAACGCGGCCGGGCCCTCGCCTTCCCCGCCCTCACCATGGAGACGGCCACCCGTTTCCGTGAGAACAGCAGCATCGCGGCCAAGAACGCGCTGTGCGCGGCCGCGGTCAGCCGGATCAAGCCGGGCAGCACGGTGCTGATGGACGACTCCACCACCCTCTTCCCCATGGCGTCCGCCCTCGCGCAGCTCGACCAGATCGCCGTCGTCACCAACTCCGTCGGCCTGGCACAGCGCCTCGGGTCCGCCCCCGGTGTGGACGTCACCCTGCTCGGCGGGCATTACCACGGCGACTTCAACTCCTGCACGGGACCCGCGGTCACCCGCGCCCTGTCCCACATCCGCGCCGATCTCGCCGTGATGTCCGCCACCGCCGTCCTGTCGGGTCAGCTCTTCCACCCTCTGAGCGAGTACGTCGAGGTGAAGCTGGCCATGCTCGCTGCCGCACATCAGTCCTTGCTGCTCGTGGACCATTCGAAATTCGGAAAAACCGCCACCCACGCCTACGGCACCGTGGCCGACTTCCAGGCGGTCATCACCGACACCAGCACATCCGACGCGGAGATCGAGGCCATGCGTGGCCTCGGAGTCCCCGTCGAGGCGGTCGACACCGGAGAGCCCGCACCGTGATACAGACTCTGTTCGAAACCCCCAGCACCTATCGCCCCACCGCCGCCGAACTGGCCGCTCCGGTACCGCCGGTCGAAGCCGTGCTGTTCGACTTCAGCAACACGATCTTCCAGATGATCGACCTGGGGGCATGGCTGCGCCGGGTCGGTGAGGCCTCCGGGCGCCTCGCGCTGCTGGACGAGCAGGGTGGCGTGAGCGGGATCTCCAGGCAGCTGCGGGAGGCCTTCCGGCTGCCCGGCGTCGTCGCCCTCCAGGAAGGCCGGGACCTCTCTTCCGAACGACACCGTCTCGCCATGCGGGGATGGTGGGAGCACGTGGACTTCCTACGGGGCGCCGAGGAGGAGGCCTACCGGCAGCTCACCGCACCTGACGCCTGGGTCCCCTATTCCGACACGGGACCCACCCTGCGCGCACTGCGCGATCGTGGACTGCGCATCGGCATCGTGAGCGACTTCGCCTGGGACCTGCGGACCCACCTTGCCCACCACGGGCTGGACGACCTGATCGACGGCTGCGTCATCTCCTACGAACAGGCCCGCGAAAAGCCGGACCCCCAACTGTTCCTCAAGGCATGTGCCGACCTCGGAGCCGACCCCCGGGCCACGCTCATGGTCGGCGACAACCCGGTCCGCGACGGCGGCGCGGCCGCGTGCGGGCTGCGCACCTACCTCCTCCCCTCCGAGAGCCGCACCGGTGACCGCGGTCTGGCGGACGTCCTCCGGCTCGTTACCTGACGGTTTACGGGCTGTGGACGGCCGGGACCGGCGGACTGACGGCGCCGGGCTCCGGTCTCGCCGACCTCGCGATGCAGGTACTGATCGTTGTCCGTGCCGGGTGCCGGGTGCCGGGTGCCGGGTGCCGGGTGCCGGGTGCCGGGTGCCGGGTGCCGCGTGCCGGGTGCCGCGTGCCGGGTCCGGGTGCCGGGTGGTCGGCAACGGTGACGACCGGCTGCGTCCCAAGCTTGGGCAGCCGCCGTACGACTGGCGGCGGCTCCGCCCTTTTCGGCAGCCGTGGCCCGCTGCTTCCGTCATGTCGCGGGCGTGCCAGCGGGATCCACACGTCGCTTCCTGAGCCCGATGGCCAGGTCGTCCCGGCTCAGCCGGGGCGTTCCGTGGTCGCGGAGTGGGCCGGTGTGCCAGCCGTGGGCGGCGCAGGTGTCGAGGATGCGGGGCAGAGCGGCGAGGGTGGTGCGCCAGGAGCCGGTCGCGGAGGTGCAGTCGGAGTCGTGGAGCAGGATCGTGCCGCCGCCGCGGAGATCACGGGTGACGGTGTCGTGAACCGACCGTGGTGTGGCCCGGCCGCGCCAGTCTTCGCCCCAGGCGGTCCACAGGACGGGGGCCAGCCCGAGCCGTCGGCAGACCAGATGGGCGCTGGTGGTCATCACCCCGTACGGCGGCCGGAAGAGCCGGGGCGGTTTGCCGGTGACCTGGGCAACGAGATCGCGGGCGCGGGCGAGGTCGTCGTGCGTGGCGCGGGGGCCGCGCAGCAGGAGCGGGCGATGGTGCCAGCCGTGAATGCCGATCTCGTGCCCGGCGGCAGCCATTTCCTGGGCCAGGCCGGGGTTGCGGACCAGCATGGAGCCGAGCAGGAAGAACGTGGCGCGGATTCCGCGGTCCTCCAGGGCACGCAGGAAGTGCGGGGTGGACAGGTGGTCGGGCCCGTCGTCGAAGGTCAGCGCGATGTGGTCGGGCCGGCCCTGTCCGGCGAGGCGGGGCATGGTCCGGTTGCGCAGCGGCCCGAAGGTGGAGATGACGGGAGCGCCGTGGAGGGCGGCGAGCGTGGGGAGCAGCGCCGCGCCCGCGGTGAGGGCGGTTCGGGTCAGGCGGCCTGGGGTCATCGGTCGTCTCCGTCGAAGTATCGGGAGATCGAGCTGAGGTGGGAGCCGGCCTCGCTGTAGGCATAGCCGACCGGTGCGCCGATGCCCAGGGAGATGGTTATCGCCATGGCCGCGGTCATGACGGCGATACGTCGCCGGGCCGGGCGGCGCACCCGCGGGCGGGCCACGGAGGCGGGTGGCCGGTGGGCGGCCGCGGCGGCGATGGTCTCGGCGGGGCCCGGTCGGCATTGGTGCAGGGCGAGACCCGCCTCTCGCCGCGCTTTGCCGCGTGGGCCGTCGAGGAGTTCGGCGAGTGTCGGGCCCAGCTGCCCAGCCTCACGGATCCATACGGCCAGGCCGGCCTGTTCGAGCGCGGCGGCGTTGGTCTGGCCGTGGCCGGGGATACAGCGGTAGCTGGCGACGGGAAGCCCGCAGGCGAGGGCTTCGAGTGAGGTGAGTCCACCGGCGTTCTGGACGAGGATGTCGCAGGCGTGCATGAGGCCCGGCATGTCCTCGGTCCAGCCGTGGACATGCTCGATGCCGTCGGCACGCAACTCGTCGGCGAGGGCCTCGTTGCGCCCGCAGACCACGACGGGCGTCGCCACGCCGCTGTCGCGGATCTCGGTGGCGGCCTGCCGGACCGGGCCGACCCCCCATGACCCGGCGACCAGCAGCGCGAGGGGCGCGTCGGCGGGCAGGGCGAACCGCCTCCGGGCGGTGTGCCGTTGGTCCGGGGTGGCGGGGACGAAGCGGGGATCAGTGACCGGGCCGGTGACAACAACCCCGGCAGCGTACTGGGCGCGGGCCTGGCCGGCGGGTATGGCGTGGGCGGCCAGGTGGGCGTCGACACCGGGGGCGACCCACAGGGCGTGGACGGAGAAGTCCGTGAGGTAGGTGAAGGTCGGGACGGACAGCGCGCCGCGCAGCCGCAGGGCGCCGATGACCTGGCTGGCGCCGGGATAGGTCGAGACGACCGCCCGGGTATCAGGGGTGATCACGCGCAGCATCCGGCGCTCCGCGCTGCGGAACATGGCACGCACGGCAGGGCCGGGGCGTCCGGCGTGCTCGGTGGCGGCGTAGATCCGCTGGTAGCCGGAGGGGGCCAGGGTCAGCAGGCGGTGATAGCTGCCGGAGAGCAGTCTGCCCAGGCCGGCGGGGAGGAAGCCGAGGAAGTCGTGCCGGTCCACGGCGAATCCGAGCGCCATGAGGCGGCGGGCGAGCTCGGTGGCGGCGCCGTCGTGCCCCGCGCCCACGCTCGCGGAGACGATGACGATACGCGGGCGGCGCAGGCCGTACCCCGTCGCGGCGCGCGGCGAAAACGCTTGCTCGCCCACCGGGTTGTCGCGGTAGGACACAGCCGATCAGCTCCTGGGATGAGTGCACGGTGGGTGATGCTCCAGGGCCGCCCGCGATCTGCACGCCGACTGCGTGGGGTGCCTTCGTCCCGCGATGATGCGGTGACCAGGCGGGGACTTGGGGCCGATGCAGAAGCTACTACATCACGTAGAAGTTAGGGAATGGCCTTCCCGGAATTCCGGCGCCCGAGGGGGCAGGGTGTTCGTCACCTGGCCGCGTATGCGGTGACCACCGGCGCGAGAAGAGGCGGCGCCGGCTGAGCAGGTATCCCGCGATCCCGACCCGCCTGCGCCTTCGCGCGAGCCGAGTGCCGCACTGAGGATCTGTGGCGGCTCAACCCGGCGCCGGGCCTCAAGGGCTGTCGCGCAGGTCACCCGTCGATTGGCCGGAGCCGTCGGACTCCTGGCGGGCGCGGCGTCGGCGCAGATGCCAGACCACCAGGACGGCGATCACGACGGCGGCCAGCGTGAGCGTGAGGGCCCGGCCGACGGTGTGCTCGACCCGGGTGTAGGCGGAGCCGGCGAAGTAGCCGAGCAGGGTGAAGCCGACGCCCCAGACGAGGCCGCCCAGGGCGTTGAAGAGCAGGAATGTGCGATAGCGCATATGCGAGGCGCCGACCAGGGCGGGCATCATCGCGCGGAAGAACGCGACGAAGCGGCCGAGGAAGACCGCTGCGGGCCCCCGGCGGCGAATCAGTGCCTGGGCGCCGGCGATCCGGTCCTGGTGTCGGCGCAGCGGGCGGGTGGCCAGGATCCGGGGCCCGAAGTGGTGGCCGACCTCGTAACCCACCGAGTCGCCGGCGATCGCCGCGAGCACCACGGCCAGGGCGAGCCAGTACACGGAGACATGGTGCTGACTGGCCAGGACCCCACCCAGCACCACGGCGGTTTCCCCGGGAAGCACGAAGCCGAAGAAGAGGGCGTCCTCGCAGAAGACCAGGGCTGCGACGACGGCGTAGACCACCGGGCCGGACAGTCCGGCCAGCCAGTCGGTGATCGCGTGCATGCCTCCACTCTCCCTCGCGGAACGTGAGAGGGGCGCCCTCCGGACGTTAACTCTACAACATGTAGTAGATTAGCCGGGGGGTCGCCACGAATTCACCCGTACGTCATGAACTGGCTCCGCGTCGCTGTCGACGTGCGGGGCGGCGGCGGCCCGAGCCCCGCTGTGTCTCGCGTAAGGACCACTCCATGCCCCAGGTGCGCCACTGGCTGCGCAAGTCGCTCATCGTCTTCACGCTGGCGATCGCCCTCGGGCTGATCGCCGCGCACACGAGTCTGCTGCAGCCCGACGAGCTGCGTCTGGACCGCGCCCTGCAGAACGACACCCGCACCGGATGGCTGAACACGGTCATGCTGGGGGTCAGCAATATCGTCTCCCCGGTCGGTGGGCTGGTCATCCTTGCGCTGTGGTGCGGCTGGCTGCTGCTGCGCTGTCACCGCCCGGTCGACGCGGTCTCCACCTTCCTGGTGGTCGCGGTCGGCTGGAACAGCGCGGAGATCGCCAAGCTGATCGTCGCCCGCAATCGGCCCCCGGCGGTCTACTCCCTGGACCCGGAGATCGGCTCGAACAGCTTCCCCAGCGGGCACGTCGCCTTCACCGTCTCCGCCGTGATCGCCGCGTATTTCCTCGCCCGCGGCACGCGTTGGCAGCGGCCGACGGCTCTCGGCGGCGCCGCCGCTGTCGCGCTCATCGCGTTCTCCCGGCTGTACATCGGCGCGCACTATCCCATCGACGTCCTGGGCTCGGTGCTGGTCAGCGGCTCCGCGATCATCTGCCTGACCGGTGTCTGGCACGCCTGGCTACTGCCGCGGCTGCACCTGGTCCCCTTCCTGGACCGTTTCGGCTCCGTCGGACCGCCGGTCGCCGCGGGCCTCGGCACGCAGGACGACGTTCTCGCTGCGGCGGCGCAGGATGTACGGGAGCCGCTCCCCGGGCATCCGGCCGACAGCCGGACGAGTCAGCCCCTCACGCCGTAACGCATCTGAAGGGAACGGCTGCGCCGCCGACACCGCGACCTCAACGCCCGCGGCGTGATCGGGGCCCCGAGTCCGTCCGGGCCGGGCAGCGGCTGAAGGAGTGCGCCGATTCCTACGAGTACGACGCCGAGCAGGTCTTCCGCGTCCTGCCCCACAGCAGACCGGTGTTGTCGGCCGGCACAAAGCAGACGGAGGCGGCGGCGAAGGCGAGCAGCCCGCCCAGCAGCACCGGGCCGGCACCGACCCGGTCCGCCGGCGTCCCGAAGTCCGGCTTGAGCAGCATCCCTGCTCGTCATGCAAGGGCCGGCGCCCCGCAGGGGCCGTGCGGGTGCCCGCGAGGAGCTCCTCGTGGGAGCCTCGGCTGGCGCGCGCGGTGATCCCGGCGGGCCGGCGTCGGAGGCGTCGCAGGCCGCCCGGCACCAGTAGCGAGCCGACATGTCCCTCGGTGTAGTGCCGTCGCCCGATGGCGGACGTGGCCGCTG
The DNA here is from genome assembly GCF_040651675.1 of Streptomyces sp. NPDC048415. Classification (NCBI taxonomy): domain Bacteria; kingdom Bacillati; phylum Actinomycetota; class Actinomycetes; order Kitasatosporales; family Streptomycetaceae; genus Streptomyces; species Streptomyces sp. NPDC048415. The sequence continues at coordinate 98,747 of NZ_JBEZKJ010000007.1, forward strand.
TACGCGGCGGGGCTTCACCACCACCTTCGGCGCGCACGTGGCCGCCGGCCTCGCCCGGGCGGCCCGGCTCGGCCAGGGGGCTGCGGCCTGCGCGTTCTCCCGTCCAGCGGATCTCAGCGCGGCTGTTCGTGTGTGGCGGCGCTGGTGGGCATGGCGTTCTCGAAGAGTCGCTCGGTGTCGTGGGCGGCCTCGGCCAGGCTCACGCAGCAGACCAGCGCCAACGCGGCACATACCAACACCGGGCCCTGCCGGAAGGGCGTGGGCGGGGTCAGCAGGGCTTGCACGCGCCGCGGGACCGGGCCGCCGGTGGCCGGGAGAGCGCGCTGTGGTGCCCTTTTCGTGGCCAGGGCCGCGCGGGCGACGGCACGGGCCACCAGAGCGCGGTCCGCGACCTCGGCGGCTGCTTCCTCGTCCGCCCACCGTTCCACCGTGAAGGCCCCCTCCCGGACGAGCGGGCGCAACAGTGGATGGACGGCCGCCGCCAACTGGAGCACGAGCAGGAACAGATGGTGGCGATGGCGCAGATGCGCGCGTTCGTGTGCGAGCAGGGCGCGTCGTTCATCGGCGGACAGTGCCTGAAGCATGCCGGAGGAGACCACGACCCTGCCAGGCATCCCGGGCAGGGCGAACGCGGTCGGCACCGGGTCGTCGACCACGGTCAGATCCCCGGCCGCCGGAAGCTCCCGGCATTCCCGCCACCCGTCGACAAGCACGCGCACCCGCCGCCAGGACACCACCGCCAGCCCCGCCACGGACGCCAGCAGCACCAGCCCGCAGACCAGCGCCACCGAGCGGTGCACCGGATCGGTCGCCGCCAGCACCCCGGCCGACCATGTCCCTTCGGAGGCCACCAGCGGGATCTGGCCCACGAGGGTGAAGGCCAGCAGCGCCAGTGCCGTTGCCCAGGTGCCGGCCGCCACCACCGCGGTGCAGGCCAGCAGCCACGTGGCGGCGCGGGGCGGCAGTCTCCGGACGGCCCACGGTGCCGCCACGCCGAACAGCGTGCTCAGCAGCAGCGGTACGTACACGTCGATCCGCAACCGTCAATCCTCCCGGTGTGCGTGCAGGAGCTGCTCCAGCAACTGCTCGTCCTCTGCCCCCAGCTCGGAGACGAACCGGGCGAGCACCGCGGCCCGGTCGCTGCCCTTTTCCAGCAGCGCCCGCATCCCGGCCGCCGTGTGCGCCGCTTCATCGCGCACCGCCGCATAGAGATACGCGCGCCCCGCCCGCTCGCGGGTCACCATGCCCTTGTCGTGCAGGCGGGTGAGGATCGTCAGCACCGTGGTGTAGGCGGGATCGCCGTGCAACTGCTCACGTACCGTGCCCGCCGCCACCGGCTCGCCGGCAGCCCACAGGGCCGCGAGCACCTCGCTCTCCAGCTCTCCGCGCGCCCGGCGGCCTGCCGCTCCCTGATCGCTCACTCCTGTCGCTCCTTCCGCACACGGACTGGGCTGAACACCCAAACTACTACGAGACGTAGAGGATAAATCCGGCGCTAAGGCAAGTATGAGGTCCAGCCGCTGTCCGCCAGGCGGGCTACGCGCTGAGCACGTTCGTGGCCAGCAGGCCGAAGAGCACAAGCCCGATGATGATCCGGTAGACCACGAACGCGTTGAAGGAGTGCTTGGCGACGAACTTCAGCAGCCAGGCGATCGACGCGTACGCGACCACGAACGACACCAGCGTCCCCACAGCCAGCGGTGCGGCGCCCGCGCCGGTGCCGAGGGCGTCCTTGAGTTCGTACAGGCCGGCGCCGGTCAGAGCGGGGATGCCGAGGAAGAAGGAGAGCCGGGTGGCGGCGACCCGGTCCAGGTCGCGGATGAGGGCGGTGGAGATGGTGGCGCCGGAGCGCGAGAAGCCGGGGAAGAGCAGGGCGAGGATCTGCGAGGAGCCGACGATCATCGCGTCTTTGACCGTGACGTCGTCCTCGCCACGCTTGTGCCGGCCCATCTGGTCGGCCGCCCACATGTAGCCGCTGCCGACGATCAGGCTGCCGGCCACCACCCACAGGGAGGCCAGCGAGCCCTCGATGAGCGGTTTGGCCGCCAGGCCGACGATCACGATCGGGATGGTGGCGTAGATGACCCACCAGGCGAACTTGTAGTCGTGGCTCTGGCGGGCGTCGCGGTGGGTGACGCCGCGCGCCCAGGCGCCGGCGAAGCGCACGATGTCCTTGAAGAAGTAGAGCAGGACGGCGGCGATGGCCCCGACCTGGATCACGGCCGTGAAGCCGACGACGGCGGTGTCGTCGACCGGTATGTTCATCAGCCCCTCGGTGATCTTGAGGTGCCCGGTGGAGGAGACCGGAAGGAACTCGGTCAACCCCTCGACGACTCCGAGCACAGCGGCCTGTCCGACACTGATCGCACTCATTGGTCCTGTCCCTGCATTATTCGAAGAGTCACTGGAGCGGGAGCGCCGCACCGACGGGCGTTGTGGGGCTTGCAAGGGTGTCCCGTCATGCGACGGGGCGCGGGGGCCGCGGAGAGGTCGCGGCCGTACGGCGCCGACGGCGCAGCTCCAGGGCGACGGGCACGAGCGAGACGACGATCACATCAGCGCGACGGCGGGCAGCAGGTACTTGTCCACGCTTGGCACGGTGGAGCCCAGCACATCCCCGGCCAAGGTGACGCCGACCGAGCACAGCGATCTGCGCGCCGAGCAGAGCCCCGGCCGCGGCGTCCGCCAGTACCGCGGGCCGGGAGAGGCGCGCGCCCGCGGTCGTGGTGACCAGGGACGTGGTGTCGAGCGGGTTCAGGGCCGGCACCGCGGTGTGCGGTATGGCGGCCCACGGGTGGGAGGGCATGGGGTCCTTGTGTGCCGAGGCGGCCGGTGCCGGCGCCGCGAGCGGGCGGCCGGAGAGGGACGCGCGGGGAACAGAGGCTACTTCTACATCACGTAGAAGTTCGGTGTGACTGTAGAGGATCAGTCAGGAGCCCGCCAAGCCCGCGTAGGTGAACTCTTGCCGCCGCCCCGCGCGTGCGCGGGCGCGTCCGGGTGATCGGAAGTCAGCAGGGGACCCCGATGGTCACGACGGTGGCGCGTTCGGTGTTCTCGGCCCGCGTCATGCCGCCGCGGGACGCCACGACGGCGGCGACGAAGGCCGGGCCGAGCGCCCGGATCGCTGGGCGGTCCGTCATGGGCATCTGCGTCGGCATGCAGCCCCGCTCACCTGGAGTGATCCGCAGGCCCGGCGGTCGGGTGTTCAGTCATCAGGCAGGATGGGCGCCATGACCGAGATCCGTACGCCCCGTCTCCTCCTCCGTCGCTGGTATGACGACGACCTCGCGCCCATGGCGGACATCAATGCGGACCCCGAGGTCATGCGGTGGATCGACGACGGCTCGGTGCGCGACCTGGACGACACGGCGGAGGACGTCGAGCGGTGGGAAGAGGAGTGGGACGAGGAGGGCTTCGGTCTCTTCGCCGTCGAGCTGCTGGCCTCGGGCGAACTGGCAGGCGTCGTGGGCCTGTCCGTGCCCGAGTTCCTGCCGGAGGTACTGCCCGCCGTGGCGATCAGCTGGCGGCTCGGCTCACCGTTCTGGGGCCAGGGGTACGCGTCCGAAGCCGCCCACGCCACGCTGGAGTTCGCGCTCCAGGACCGTGGCCTCGACCGCGTCATCAGCATCAACCGGATCGGTGACGACGCCTCCGAGAACATCATCCGCAAGCTCGGCATGACGCCGGAACGCGATACGGCACACCCGGTGTACGGCTTCCCGCTGCGCGTTCACAGCATCGATCTCACCGAGTTCCATGGGTGAACCCGGCCCAGCCGTCGGGCGTTGAGGAGGCTCCGCCCCGCCTACCGGGGCGGAGCCTCCGCGCCTTTGCGGGTCAGTGTCCGACGGGCTTGCCGCGGCCCCAGCCCCAGGCGAGGCGGTCGGCGCCTGACTGGTTGGTGGTGGCCAGCCAGGGGCGGGCGGGGTCGCCGGTCAGGGTCTGCAGTGAGTACGTGTCGTCGGTGCGCAGGCCGGGCCAGTAGACGGAGCCCATCTTGAGCTCGCGGAAGGTGTCGGTGACGGCCTGGACGTAGTTGATGAAGTTGTTGTCGGGAGTCGGCTTGTCGTAGTCGAGGCCCGTCGTCATCGGGGCGCCGAACTCGTCGGCGACGGTCCGGCCCGCGCAGTCGCCGATGCGCTCCTTGAGGTCGGCCACCCACTGGTCGTAGGTGGCGTAGTCCTTCCAGAACCCGTAGTGGTGCAGCGACAGATATGTGCCCTTCAGGCGCGGGTCGGCGCACACGGAGGTGACGTGGTCGTTGTAGCCGGCGCCGCTCACGAACACCCGGTCGCGGGGGACCGAGGGGTAGGTGGCGAGCCACTTCGCGGCGATGTCGGCCCACTCCGTGTCGGTGTAGCCGTGGGGCTCGTTCATCGGCTCGAAGTAGACGTGCTTGTCGTTCTTGTACGCCTTGACCACCGTGTCCCACATGGGCCAGAAGGTGGTGGGGTCGTCGATGAAGCCGTCCTTGCGGGCACCCGTCCCCTCCCAGTAGGAGACGATGACCTTGAAGCCCTTGGCCGACGCCGCGTCGATGACCCCTCGGTACGACTTCCAGTACGAGCCGTTGACGGTGTAGGGGTTGATGGGCAGCCGGACGGTGTTGGCGCCGAGGTTCGCACGGAACGCCGAGATGATCCGGCTCGCCTTGGCGTAGGTCTGGGCGTAGCTGTCGGACGTCGACAGACCGGACAGCACGACCGGGTCGTCGGCGAAGTTGTCCCGCGGGTCGGCCCAGTTCACGCCCTTGAACTGCGTCGTATCCGCGCTCGGCGCGGCGTGGGCGGAGCCGGTGGCGAGCGTCGTGCCGGTGGTAGCGGCGATCGCGATCGCCACGACGGCGGCGCGCAGCGGGGGGGAGAAGCGGGGGGTTCTGGCGGGGGTTTTGCGCATCAGCATGGCCCTTTCAAGAGATGGCGACTCAGCGCATGGCGAAGCCCGCTCGCGGCTGAGCGGCCGTCGGAAGGTGTGCCGGGCCGGACGGTGGTGTCGGCTCGCCGTCGGTGGGCCCGGTGATGACCTCGACGTACTGGTTCTGCTCCTCCCTGCTCCACCGGCCGCAGAGCGGCATGTTTACGTAAACATGTCGCGCCGGAGCGGCCGCCGGACCTTCCGGCCGAGGCCCGTCCCTGGGCGATGTTTACGTAAACATAGCGGCGCCGGAATCGTGGCATCCGGCACCGGGATCGTCAAGGTTTCCCGCGCGTAACGTCGTCGCACGCACGGGCGGCCTCCCGCGCAGGGCGCGCCGGTCGGCAGGCGGCGGATCCGTTCCGTTGCCCTGCCTGCCTGTCTGCCTGCCGACCGGGCCGGGCGTGCGGCCGGGCCCTGGCGGGTTGGTCCGTCAGCGTCGGGCGGCGGCGGTCCGGCGGCGTACCAGTACGACCGTGCCCGTGCCGGCGGCGAGGGCCGCGGCTGCCGCGCCCGCCAGGGGCAGGGTGGAAGAGGAACCGGTGCTCGCCAGGTCGCCGCCGGTGGTGGAGGTGCCCGAGGAACCTGTGGACGAGGAACCGCCTGTTGTGGTGGAACCACCTCCCGTGGAACTCCCCGTGGACCCGCCGGACGACGTGGAACCGCCGGTCGACGTCGAGCCTCCGGTGGACGTGGACCCGGAGCCCCCGGTGGACGACGTCGAGCCGCCGCCGCCGCTCGTCGAGCCGCCACCGGTGACGTCGAGGAGGATGTCGGCCGTGTCGTTCGTCGCCTTCTTGTCGAACGGACGCGAGTCTCCGACGAGCGCCACCGAGCCCTTGGCCCCCCGCACCGCCTTGTTGATCTTCAGCTTGAAGGTGTAGGTCTCCCCCTCGCCTTCGTCCACCCAGGACTCGCTGGTGCCGCAGTCATAGGTGCCGGATCCCACGCCGGCGCAGAACCCGCTCGCCTTGGTCACCGTCGTACCGGCGGGCAGCTTGATCCGGACCTTGGCCGCCGAGGTGCCCAAGTCCCTCAGCACCCATGCCGGCCCGGCGTTGGTGAACTTCGCGTCCAGCGTGACCGTGTCCCCGACGCGGCCCTTCAACGCTCCCCCCGTCACCTGGAAGTCGGCGGTGTTCACCGCGGTCACCGGCACATCGACCCCGTCCCAGTCGGGGTGTTCGGCACTGCCCGGGCCGGTCGGCGTGGTCGAGGGCTGCTCCACCAGCTTCACCGCCGGGGCGGTCCCGGGGACGGGCTCTGGAGTGGGGTCGCCGGGGTAGGGGGCGTAGTCGGAGACCGTCACCCGAAGCTTGTCGTACAGCGCGCTGTCCAGTGCCTTCAGCGTCAGCGGCTTGTCGGGCGCGTAGGTGACGCCGGGTTCCACCGTCTGGTCGAACTCGCAGAGCACATCGGACGAGTCCGGGATCTCGTCGTAGGAACCGACCTCGTAGCGGGCGCAGTTGGAGGGCAGTTCGGTGTGGCTCAGGCCGTGCGTGACGGAGTACGACAGCCAGACCTTGTCCACTGCCCCGGTGCCCTTGTTGGCGAAGGTGCCGGGCACCTCGAAGCTGCTCCCCGGCCGCACGCCGTCGATCGGGGCGATCGGGGCCAGCGCCAGGCGGTACTGAGGGGCACCGTCGGCGACGGCGGGCGCGGCGCCCAGCGCGATCAGGGCGACGGCGCCGATCGCGCCGGCGGTCTTGCGGAGCAGACGATGGTCGGGAGCGATGTCCGGCACGGGGGTCCTCTGGGCGAAGCGTCGGCGGCGGGCGGACGAACTGCGGGGGAACGTCAGTTCACGAAAACCAGACACCCGCGGTGGCCCAAGGGTTGTACGTCGAGGGGAAGCCGGAACTCCGCCTGGCGGACAGGTCCTAGCGGCCCAGCGCCGCGCCGCCGTTGATGTGCAGCAGCTGGCCCGTCATGTACGCCGCTTCGGGCGAGGCCACGTAACGGATGGCGGCCGCGATCTCCGAGGGGTGGCCGGGCCGTCCCGTGAGGGACTGGGCGACGCGGGACGCCACGAACTCCGGGGTCGCGCGGTCGCCGAAGAACTCGGTGTCGCCGACGAAGCCCGGGGCGATCGCGTTCACGGTGATGCCTTCGGAGCCGACGCGCTGGGCGACGTCGTAGGTGTAGGTGTTGATCCAGCCCTTGGAGCCGCCGTACGAGCCGGGGCCGCGCAGCGAGGCGATCGAGGAGAGCTGCACGATACGGCCGCCTGGGCGGCGCATGTGGGGGAGCAGGGCCTCGGTGAGCAGGACGGCGGTCAGGACGTTGGCGTCGAAGTTGCGGCGGTAGCCGTCGGCGATGGACGCCAGGGAGCCGTCGTGCGCGGGCGCCGCGTTTCCGCCCGCGTTGGCGACGAGGACGTCGACCGGGGTGCCGTCCTCAGTGATGAACTCCCTTGCGGCGCCCACCTGTTCGGGGTCGGCCAGGTCCGCCGCGTGCCAGGAGGCTGTCGCCTCCCCGTGCCGCTCGTTCAGCTCGTCGGCCGCCTTGCGCAGTACGTCCTCGCGGCGGCCGAGGAGCACCACGCGGTCCCCGTCCGCGGCGAACGCCTCCGCCGTCGCCAGGCCGATCCCGGTTCCGCCACCGGACACCACCACACGCCGCCGTTCCATGGCCACCCGCCCGTCCGTCGTCGTCTTCGAATATGAATAGCAGTCACATGTGCGTACGCAGGGTGACGCTACGGAGGGTGCCTGGCGCCGTCAAGTGGCTTGATATGGGGCCTGGTTGACCTGCGGATTCGTTTCGTCGTACGGGCTGCTGGGCAGGGATCGGGCAGCGTTTGTCCCGGTCCACCGGACCGAAGGGGTCCACCGGACCGAGGGAGGGGGGAGCGCTGTGCGCGACCATGTGCGGACGGCGGACGGGCGGCTGCTGCGCGTCGAGGTCTCGGGGGATCCGCTTGGTCGCCCCGTGTTCCTGCTGCACGGGATGCCGGGCAGCCGGGTCGGGCCCCGGCCGCGCTCGATGTTCCTGTACCAGCGCGGGACTCGGTTGATCAGCTACGACCGGCCCGGATACGGCGGGTCCGACCGTAAGCCGGGCCGTCAGGTCGTCGATGTGGTGCAGGACGTCGCCGCCGTCGCCGATGCCCTCGGGGTGGACCGGTTCGCGGTGGCCGGGCGGTCCGGCGGCGCTCCGCACGCGCTGGCCTGTGCCGCGCTGATGCCGGAGCGGGTGACGCGGGCCGCCGCGCTGGTGGGGCTGGCGCCGCGTGACGCGGAGGGGCTGGACTGGTTCGCGGGGATGGCGCCGTCCAACGTCAATGAGTTCCGGACCGCGTTCAGCGATCCGGAGCGGTTCGTGGCTCGGCTGATACCGCGGTCCGCGGCCATCCGCAAGGATCCCGTGCGGCTCCTGGAGGAGCTGCGGGGTGAACTCACGGACGACGACCGGCAGATCGTGTCGGACAACACCATTCGCTCGATGCTGCTGCGCAACTACCGTGAGGCGCTGCGGACTTCGCCGTACGGGTGGATCGACGACGCGCTCGCGCTGACGGGGCGGTGGGGGTTCGACCCGGCGGAGATCCGGGTGCCGGTGCTGCTGTGGCACGGCGTGAAGGATGTCTTCTCGCCGGCGTCGCACTCGTCTTGGCTCGCGGCGCGGATACCCCGGGCGACGGCGGTTCTCGAACCTACCGCCGCCCACTTCGCGGCGTTGCGGGCCCTGCCCAAGGTGCTGAGCTGGTTGCTGGCGGAACCGAGTCGCCTGACGCCGGCGGGTTTCGCCCCCTCCGCCCCTGCCCGTCCCGTATCTGGGGGCTCCCGCCCCCCAGACCCCCCGTATCGCGCTGACGCGCTCGTCCTCAAACGCCGGACGGGCTAGATGGTGCCGGCCGGGCTGAATCCTCACACCGCCAGCGGTTCCAAGTCCCGGTAGATGCGGCGTTCGTCCGCTGCCACCTGGGTCATGCCGTTCTCGTCGCCGAGTAGGGCGCGTAGTTCGCCGAGGGCCTCGTCCCGGAGGCGCCTGGCCTCGTCCTTGCGGCCCAGGGCGGCCAGAGTGAGCGCGGAGTTGGTGATGATGGCGAGGGTTTCCGGGTGGTGGGGGCCCAGGACCGTGCGGAGGGTGACGACGGCGTTCTCCTCGAGTTTGCGGGCCTCGGGGAGGCGGCCCTGGTCGGCGAGGACATTGGCGTAGTTGATGCCGGTGAAGAGGGTGTGGGGGTGCTGCTCGCCGAGGACCTCGCCCATGCGTCGCAGGACTTGGCGGAACACCTTCTCCGCCTCCTCGGTGTCGCCGCAGCCCCAGTGGAAGATGCCGAGGTTGTTGAGCGCGGCCTGGGTGTACGGATGGGCCTCGCCCGGCACCTTCATGTACTCGGCGAGGGCCTCGCGGGCCACCTCGCGCGCGGCCTCCCGCTCGTCGGCGGCGAACAGGTCGGCCGCCATGTTCAGATCGCAGGCGAGCGAGTCGGGGGTCGAGGTCGCGTACTGGGCCCGGTACTGCGCGCGCGTCGCCGTCGTCAGCCGGCGGGCGTCCTCGAACTGGCCCGCCCTGCGCAGCGACACGGCGAGGGACTTGGCGCAGCTCAGGGTGCCGGGGAAATCCTTGCCGAGGATGCGTTTGTGCGCGTCGTAGGCCCGGGAGAGGAGAGAGACCGACTCCGTGTAGCGGCCGACCTCCCGCAGGTCGCGGCCCAGGCGTGCGGCCGAGGCGAGCGTGTAGGGGTGGTCGGGGCCGAGGACCTCGATGCGCCGGTCGTAGGTGTCCTGGTCGATGCCGCGTGCCTCGCCGTAGCGGCCGACCATGCGCAGGGCGAGGGCGAGGTTGTTGGCGGCGCTCAACGTCCTGCGATGGGACTCGTGGAAGATCTGGCTGAAGCCCTCGTGTGCCTCCCGGGCGAACTCCACCGCCGAGCCGTACACACCGAGCGCCGCCAGGTCGCTGGCGAGACCGGACATCGTGACGTACGTGTGCGGATGCGAGGGCCCGAGGACCCGCTTCTGGCGTGCGAGGAGCTCGGTGTTGATCTCCCGTGCCTCCACGTAACGTCCTTGGGAGCGCAGGATGTTGCCGAGCTGGCAGCGCAGATACAGGTACTGCACGTCGTCCTCACCGAGGATCGGCTTCCAGTGCTCGAGGAGGTCCTCGGCGAGCGCCTGCGCGCCGGGGAACTCGCCGCGCTTCCAGAGATAGCGGACGCGGTCGATGAGCAGCCTGCGGGTCGCCGCCTCGGTGCAGTTGCGGGCGTCGGAGGCGGCCAGGTGTGGCCAGATGACCGCGAACCGCGGCCAGGTCTCGGGGTCGTCGATCGGTTCGTCGCCGTCGGGGCGGCAGCCCGCGAGGACCGTGTGCACGACGTGCCGGGCGTGCCGCTGCTCCTCCTCGCTGAGCTGCGAGCGGATCACGGCCTGCACCAGGCGGTGGACCTGGATGCTGTTGCTGACCTGGTCGACCTTGGCGAGCGCGAACCGGCCGATCTCGCGGATGACCCGGCCCAGCAGCAGACTCTCCTGCAGGGCGGGATCGTACGGCCTCAGAGCGTCGATCATCTCCTTGCTGTAGAGCAGGTGGGAGGAGATCGGCTCGGCGGCGAGGAACGCGCACAGCTGGAGCAGGCGCACCGACGCGGGTGAGCGTTCCCGCAGGCGCGCTATGGAGATGTTCCAGGTCGCGGCCACCGTCTTCGGGTAGTCGGCGGGCTGGTTGAGGTCCAGCACCTCGGTGGTCTGCTCGGCCAGCTGCCGCAGATACTCCTCGATCGGGGTGGCCGTCTCGGCGAGCCAGGCCGCCGCCTGCTCCACCGCCAGCGGCAGGTCGCCCACCGCCGTCGCCACCTGGTCGGCCTCCTCGATGGTGAGTCCCGAGGCGCGCCGGGTGAGGTGCTCCACGCTCTCCTCGCGCAGGAACACGTCGATGGGCAGGGAGGAGCCCTGCTGCGCCCAGGCCTGGTTGCGGGAGGTGACGAGGATGTGCCCGCCGCCTCCGGCCGGGAAGTAGCGGGTGAGCTGGGCGGGGTCGTCAGCGTTGTCGAAGATCAGGATCCAGCGCTTGGTCGGCGCCCCGCGGGCCAGCATCTGCACGGCTTCCTGGCTGGCCAGGTTGATGTCCTCGCCGCCGGGTGCGCCGATACGGGCGGCGAGTTCGGCGAGCGAGGAGACGACGTTGCCGGGGTCCTCCGCGGAGATCCACCACACCAGGTCGTAGTCCGCCATGAACCGGTGCACATACTCCAGCGCCACCTGCGTCTTGCCGACGCCGCCGAGTCCGAACAGTGCCTGCGGCTGCGGCAGGACGACCGAGATGCCGCTGCCGAGCTGGTCGCGGACCCGGTCCAGGATGACATCGCGGCCGGTGAAGGTGTTGTTGCGCTGCGGGGCGCTCCAGATCGCCGGGGTGCTGCCGGGGAAGCGGGGGCCCGAGGGGTTGCCTTCGACGGGCCGGCTCGGCAGTTCCAGCGCGCTCAGCAGCGAGCTGACGCACTGGCTCTCGTCGAGCCGGTGCAGATCGACCGGGTTGTGATCGAGGTAGTACTGCGGCAGGTGGACCTCGTCCACCCGCACCGGGACGACGATGCCGTGCGAAGCGTCTCCTTCGGCGTTGGCGAGGGAGCGCCAGACGGGCTCGGCATGCCGGGACTTGCGGAACGCCTTCGACAGCAGGACGAGGGTGCGGGTCGCCGGGTCCGCGGGCTCGAGGGGGCCGCCCGCGATGTCGTACGGGGTGACGTTGCAGCCGGACCGCTTCAGGAGCGACTCGATCCAGTCGGCCCACACGCGGTTCTCCGCCGCGTAGGCGATCACCACGTCGGCCGCGGTCGTCATCGGCCGCCGCCGCAGGAACGCGTCGCGGCAGCGCAGCCGCACCGGCTCCGGAACCGGTGGCAGTGTGGTGATCTCGCCGTCCGAGATGACCGCGGTGAGCCGTTCGAAGGCGGACAGCAGCGAGTTGGCGATACCGCTCTCGTCACCGACGGTGGCGAGCGTCTCCTCGTACGCGTAATACGGGCGGTACGGGATCTCGACGGCACCCCAGTACGCGGTCAGCTCCTCGCCGACCATTTCCTCCCCGCCGAGTCCCTTCGGCAGCCCGTCGAACTTCAGCCGGGCAAGGGCCCGTCCCGCGTCGACCTTCTCCTTCTCGCCCTCGTCGATCCGCATCGGCACGGGGAGCACCCGGATCTTGCGCTTGCGGTAGCCGTCCTCGACGCTGCGGGCCACGGCCGCCGCGCCGTCCAGGGACTGGTCGCTGAGGGTGAAGCAGTCCACGAGCACGTCGGGCATCTGCATGGTGCAGATGTCGGCGTTGTCGGACAGTCCGGTGCGGCTGTCGATCAGGACGTAGTCGTACGACGCCTTCATGTCGTCGCGCAGCGCGTCCAGGAAGAGCCCGCCGCCGAGCCGTTCGTAGAAGTTGTCCCACTCGAAGGACGACACGGTCGCGGAGTACGAGCGGTCCTGGCGTCCGGCGGAGAGGAAGTCGAGCGAACCGCCCTCCTGGAAGCGCAGGCCGAGCCGCTCAGGCGTCAGCGAGAGGGCGTGCTGCTCGACGCGCGCGTAGTCCAGGTGCCACTGCCCGGAGCGCTGGGTGCCGGTGGTCGCGGCCCAGGCGTACTCGTTGATGATGTCGATGACACCGGTGGTGGCCGCGAGCGCGTTGGGGTCGAGGAAGGGGTGGAAGAAACGGTGCAGACCAGGGGCTTCCAGGTCCCAGTCGACGGCCAGGACGCGCTTGCCGTTGGCGGCGAGGATCCAGGCCGTGTTGGCCAGGGCCATGGTGCGGCCGGTGCCCCCTTTGTACGAGTAGAAGGTGATGATGCGTCCGTCCTGCGCGGCCGTCATGCTTCTTCTCCTCCGTCGTCGGATCCGCCTAGCGGCTGCGGCGTGTGCGTGGGGCCCATCAGACGAGGCCTGCGGATCGGCGGCCCCGCGGGCGGATGCGCCTCGGCGTGCTTGAGGTACTGCCGGGTCGCGTGCGCGACGACGGCGGGCAGCACGTCGGTGAAGGCCTTCAGGGTGGGTACGCCGTTGACGGCGACCCGGCAGTCGGCGCGCCGGCCCCGGTCCAGGATCAGCGGCAGCGTCCGCTCGAGGTCCGCCGCCAGCTTGCGGCCCTCCTCGCCGTGGCACTGGATGTCCGCACGGTTCCAGGGGACGATCGCGCTGACCCAGGGGCGGGCGTTGGCGTCGAACGCCTTGAGTCTGCGCCGTCGTTCCTCGTCGGTCAGCGCCCACCGGTCGATGAGCAGGATCCCGGGGTGGCTGGCCGCCGCCTTGTCGGAGTCGTCCGTCACCAGGTTCTCGCCGGTGTCCTCGTCGTCGAACGACGACACCGTGATCCGGTAGTCCAGGGACCGGATCAGCTCCTCGGCGAGCGCGGGCAGCGAACGCGTGGACTCCGAGTGGTACGGATTCCAGTCCTGGGCGTCCTCGCCGTACGGGCGGGCGTCGCGGTGCTCGGGGAGGCTGTGCCGGGTGGGCGCGGCCACGGTCAGATGGATGCGCCGAGGGCCCTCGCCGCGCGGTTTGAACGCGCTCGGCGTGCTCTCGTAGGGCCGGGGCCTGCTGGATGGCAGCGGTGACTCGTGCGCGATCTGCACGATCCGCTGGGCCAGGCCAAGGACGGTCTCCTCGTACTCGTCGTGCAGCCGGTTCAGCTTGATCAGACCGTAGATCCCGTTGGCCGCGTACCGGTCGCCGAACGCCGCGTGGTCGACATGGATGTGCCGTACGGAATCGGGGAGTTGGGCGTAGTCGATATGCGTCCACAGGGCGGGGACGATGGCGGGTACGGAACCGGAACCGGTGGCCCGCGCCCGCAGAATGCGTTCGTGGAACGCGAACCATTCCCGGCCGCAACTCTCACTCGTGAAGTAGCGCGGCGAGAACAGCGGCACGAACACCCGGCAGGTCGCCAGATTCTCGCTGAGTTTTTCCGGCCATCCGTCCCCCGAGCGCATCTCCCGGTCCATGAAACCCGCGGGCGCGCCCGCCGGAAGGTCCGTGAGCGCCATGATGTGGTCGCACAGATCCGTGAAGAGCACCTGCACCCAGTGATCCGGATCGCCGCCGCCCGGCCCCCAGGCGGGCGTGTGGGCGTAACTCAGGAAGAAATACGGCCGGTTGTCCGATGCCCGTTCAGGTATGTCCACGCGCCCCCCTGCCTGTGGATGAGCCCCTACGGGATGTTCACCTGGCCGGAACCCACAATCTTCCCGACCGCGGGCCCGCACGGGTCGCCTCTTTCACGTCAATCCATGGCGATATCCAGACATCCGGACACCCGCCCGGCACATCTGGACACCAGCCAGGTCGACGGCCTCCCGCATCCCGAAGAGCCGCACCGCTTTCCCCGCCATTTCCCGTTCCGTCACGAGATCACGCGGCAGCAGGGCCCCGATCGCCCCGAAGTCCCCGTCGTACAGGGTGAGATCCTCGTACGCCGTCCAGCGGCCCGTCGTGCCCACCACACAGTGGTACGTCCGTCTCGCAGGCGCCGGCCTGAGCCGGTACTCGGCGAGATGGAAGGCGCTGCACACCTCGAACCCCACGCGCAGCAGCAGGACTTGGGCGTCGGCCGCGTACAGCTTGGCCAGCGGGGAGCGCTCGCCGAGATGGCAGTGCGGATCGTGCCCGCCCAGCAGTTCACCGGCCCGGGGTCCGAGCCCGGTCAGCGAGGTGTGCGGATGCCCGCTGCGGACGGCACCCCGGGTGGTCCGCACGCACTCGGCGAGCGCGCCCATCGTCGGGCAGGGTGTCCGCTCGGGATCGAACGGAGGCCGCGACGCCCGGAACGCCGCCTCCTCGGGCGCGGACATGCCTTCGGTGAGCTCCTTGTACGCCCGCGAGGTGAACGAGTTCTCCGGCGTGAAGGTGGGCACGACGAGCGTCCCGTCGGGGCCGAGCACCTCCAGCAGCGCGTCCCGTACGTTCGTGGCGCGCAGCCCGGTGCCACGGAGGGAGGCGTGGACCATGACGACACCGCCGCGCCGGACCCCCAACCCGGCAAGAAAGTCGGCCAGTTGGCTGAGATCAGCCACGCCGGCCGGCCCACTCGGCGCGCAACTCCTCCACCAACACCACGCCGGTCTCGGTGAGTTCCCGCTCGGGCAGCACGGCCAGCCGCTCCAGGGCGCGACCCGCCCGTTCCAGCGCGGCGGCCCGGGCGCCGGTGTCGGCGGTGAAGCAGGAGGCGTTGCCCATCTCCCGGCTGGCCTCGTCGATCAGCCGCCCCGCCCTGTTGCCCGGCACGTTCAGATCGGCCGTCTCCCGCAGAGCGGTGAGCCGGGCCAGGCGCCCGGTGCGCGGCAGTTCCCGTACGAACTCCGCCGGCGCGAAGTCGACGGCTACGCCGACCGCGCCCAGCCCGTGCGCACCGAGCCGCACTCCCGCACCCGCCACGAGCGGGGTGACCGTCGTGATGAGCAACGCGTTCACGTCCTTGCGCCAGCCGGGCTCACGTTCCTCCATCAACTCGTATGCCACACCGAGTCGTTGGGCGAAGGTGGCCAGATCGTCGGGGCCGAGGGGCGGGGCGACGGGTACGGGGTAGCAGTCGCGCAGGGGATCGGCGTCGTCGAGGAACAAGACGGCGCCGTCGGTGAGCGTCGTGGTGGGCAGCGGGCGCCATACGGCGGGACCGTCGTCGGGGACACGCTCCTCACCCGTGTGGGTGCGGGCCCGCAGCCGCCCGGCGGTCACCGCGGCCTCGACGCGGCCGGACTCGGGGAGGGTGAGGGTTCCGAGGGTGGGGAGATACAGGTCGGAGGTGGGGTGGTCCCAGGTGAGCTTGAGGTCGGCGCGGGCGCGGACGGCGGCGGCGATGACCGCCGAGGCGAGCGGCGCGGGGGTGCTGAGCCGGTCGTGCAGGCAGTGCTTCAGCGCGGTGTACAGATAGGGGTGGGCGAGGACCTCGTCGAGGTGCGGCGTGATCTCCGGTGTGCCGTCGAGGTCGAGGAAGGCCCGCCACACGTCCTCCCAGCCGGGCCCGGCTGCGTGCCTGGCCGCCGCGACGGGGATGAGATGCCGGACCAACTCACCCTGCGCGTAACGAAGTTCGTCCGGATCGTGGACGGCAGGGCTGAGGGCGTACTCGGTGGTGCGCTGCGCGACGCCGTCGACGAAGGCGCGCAGATCGGCGCAGAAGACCGACGGGTTGTCGAAGCCGCGCCCGCTGCCGTACCGGTGCGCGTAGAGCCCCCCACCGCACGATTCGATCACCGGGCAGCGGCGGCAGGTCGCGCTGACCCCCGCGAGGCCCAGCTGCCGTGCGCGCACACCGGGGTGCTGAGCGAATTCGGCGAAGCTGTGCCGGAAGACGTCGTAGCCGGTCGCCGGGGCTCCGTCGTACGCCGTCTTCAGCGAGTCCGCCTGCTCGAAGCTGCCGTCGGTCTCCACGACCGCGAGATCGCTCGGCGCGAGCCCCATCGCCTCCGTGAGGCTCGGCCCGCCCCGCAGGGTGCTGAGGACCGACTCGAAGGTCCGCACGGCGACGGTGCGGCCCTGCCGGTTCCATCGGTCGAAGATCGTCAGCAGCCAGTCGGCGTACGCGGTGGGCGAGTCGGGCGGTCTGGGCGGTGGGCTGTCCCAGGTGGAGTGCGGCAGCAGATAGTCGACGCGGGGCGGTTGAAGGGCCGCGAGGGCGTCGTGCACCGCGACGGGATCGTTGGCCACATCCACGGTGCAGAGCAGGCCGCTGTAGAGATGCCGGTACTCGGGGGTGCGCAGCAGGTTGATCGCGCGCAGCACCCGGTCGTAGCTGCTTCTGTGCCGCCGGTCGCGCCTGTGCCGGTCGTTGGCGGCACGGTCCCCGTCGAGCGAGATGCTGACCTTGACGTCGAATTCCCTGAAAACCTCGAGATGGCGGGTGTTCAGCTGCACGCCATTCGTGTGAATACGGAGATCGAGTGCGGTGACCGGAGCGAGGGTACGAGTGAGTTCCGCACAGATGTTTCTCATACGGACGGGACCCACGAGAAGGGGTTCGCCCCCGTGAAGGATCACGGAAACAGCGGGGAGTTTCTGTTCTTCGGCGTAGTCCGCGAATCGCCGGGCGACTTTTCCGAGCGTTTCTTCGGAAATAAAGGTCGGGCGCCCTTTCCAGCTCTGATCGGCATGCTCGTACACATAACAGTGATCACAGGCGAGATCGCATCGACTGTGGATCTTGAGAACGAGCTGCTGAAGCTTCACTTGGCGAAGGATAATGCCGACGGTGGGTTGCTTGTACCGCGAACTCCTTGATCCTTCAAGGCCGTTGACGGCTCCGGCGCACGCGCACGGGCGCACCGGCGGGCGATGCGCCGCCGGATGCGCCCGTGCGAAGGTGCGCGCGGTTACAGCGCCGAGTCGAAGGTGATCGGCTTGACCGGACGCCGTCCGGGGATGTCCGTCACTCGTCCGGCGGACCTTACGGCGGCAGCCCCCAGCGGGTCGATGGCCGACAGGGGGGTGTGCGGCCGGCGCACGGGCCTGGGGGCGGCGGAGCGGTGCGTCGCCGGCGTCACCGAAAGGTTCATTTTAGGACTTTCGTTGGTTGGGTAGCTGCTGAGGCGGAGAGTAGCAGTTGGATCAACCGCGGGGGTCGATTCCTCCTCAATTCCAGGCTTAGTACCGCGGTCGGTTTTTCGCAATCGGAGCCGGGCCGACAGGGTGAAATCCGTTTTCCCGGCCGTGCCCGGGGTCGCTGTCCGGAAGACGTCAGTTCGGCGGGTGCCCGGGGGTCACAGCGGTGACTGCCAAGTGAACGTGGTGCCCGCGTCGCCGCCGTCCGGGCCGGCACCGTCGTCGTAGACGGTCAGGCGGACGCCGGCACGGCCGTCGGGGAGGGCCGCCGTCGCGTCGACCGTGACCCGGTCGGTCATCCGAGGTACCTCGGGTGCCGGAGCGTCACTCCGACGGCGGGTCCAGGACAAGAGGCTCGATCTTGCCCTCCAGCATGTAGCCGAGGCCCTGGACGGCACACACGTCGGGCCGCTCGGCGATGTGCACCGGCATGCCCGTCGCGTGCCGCAGCATCTGGTCGAGCCCGGGCAGCAGCGCGCTGCCGCCGACCATCATGATCCCGCGGTCGGCGAGGTCGGCCACCAGGTCGGGCGGGCAGGACCGCAGCACCTTGCCGATCCCGTCGAGTACGGCGGTGAGCGGCGTCTGGATGGCATCGCGAACGGCGGCGGTGTCGACCTGCACCGAACGGGCGAGGCCGGTCGCCACGTCCCGCCCGTGGATCTCGGTCGACGCCGGGCCCTGCTGGGTGAGCCCGTTGCCGGACAGGGCGAGCTGCAGAGGCCGTACGGCCTGAGAGGGCAGCATCAGTTCGTGCTGATGCCGCAGATGCTGCACGATCGCGTGGTCGACGGCCTCGCCGCCCACCGGAATGCGTTCGGCGGTGACGATGGATCCCAGCGACAGCACGGCGAGCTGGGTGGCGGCGGCACCGCACACCATGACCATGGTGGCCTCGGGCCGCTCGACGGGCAGCCCGCAGCCCACGGCGGCGGCGATGAGCGTGTCGACCAGCTCGACCCGCCGCGCGCCCAGCCCGACCAGCGTCTCAATGGCGGCGCGCTGCGCCAGCGGGTCCGCGTCGTGCGGGGTGCAGGCGGCCGCCCGCAGCCGCGGCTTGCGGCGCAGTGTGCGGCGCACCTTGTCGCCGAGCAGATGACGCAGCATCCGCTGGGCCATCTCGATGTCGACGACCGTCCCGCCGCTCACGGGCCGTACCACCCGGATGTAGTCCGGCGTACGGCCCGTCATCTTCTCCGCGAACTCGCCGACCGCGATCAGCGCGCCCGTCTTCGTGTTGATCGCGGCGACGCTCGGCTGGTCGACGACCAGACCCGCGCCCTTCACGTACACACGGGTCCTCGCCGCGCCCAGGTCGACGGCGAAGTGACAGCGGCGCAGCTGATCCAGACTGGCGGTCATGGCAGGTCCTCCCGAGAGCGCAGACCGTGGGACTCCGCCGGGCGGCGGTCCTCTCTCGCATCGTGCGGGCGCCGCGCGGGGGGCGCCCTTTATGGGGGGCCGGGTGGGGTGCCGCTGGACGGGTGGTCCTAGGCAGTACGGAACGCGTCGAGCACCGGCTCCAGGGACGTGACGATCCGTTCGCAGCCCGCCCGGGTCAGCCTTCTCTCGACCGCTACCTGGCGGGCGAGGCCGATGAAGGGAAGGCCGATCGCGTTCGCGGCGGTCAGTTCGGCGATGGTGGAACCGATGAGCACGGCTTGTGGGGCGGCGACACCCAGCGCGTCCAGGGCGCGATGGAGGCAGTCGGGATTCGGCATCAGCAGGGTGAGGTCGTCGGAGCGGCCGTGGACTCCACCGGTCACCGAGTCGGTCAGTCCCCGGGACTCCAGATAGGACAGGACGACACGCGGCGAGGTGTCCGCGACGACGGCAGGACCCCGGCCGGTGGCCGCGAGCGCACGGACCAGGGGGTCCGCGTAAGGGATGGGGGAGGCCGAGGGGACTGCCCTCGCCTCAAGCCGGTCGAGTTCCCGGCGCAGTTCGGGGGCGAGGCTGTGGCCCGCCAGCGCGCGCAGCAGGTCGTGCGGGTTGGCGTACCCCTCCAGGGGGGCCGCGGGCTCGCCCCCGGCCAGCAGGGGGACGCCGCTCAAGGCCTCGTCCGGACGGCGCAGTTCTACGAGCAGCGCCGAGAGCTCGTGGTTCGCCCTGTCACGCTCCACTCCACCCCACAGCCGGGTCAGGGTGCCGTGGAACCCGAGGAGCACACACTCGGCGTCGTCCAGGACCGAGGCCGGCGAGTTTTCCCTCGCCTCCGACTCGCGCCGCACCGGGCGCTCCACCGGGCCGGGCGGCGGAGCCTGCGACGGCGCAGCGCCCTGGCGCAGCCGTACCGAACAGCCCACCGACAGCCCCGGCACCGGCCATCTCCGCAGCCCGTCGTGCACCGCGCGCTGGGCGGCTCCCGCGCGTTGCAGCGGGTAGCGCCGGGTGATGCGCCCGGCCTCCCTGACCAGGTGGTCGAGGAGCTGCCCGGACACGTCGGCGCTCTCGCCCAGGACGAACGCCACGGGGTCCTCCACGTGCCAGGACAGCTCGGCCGTCGCGGCGAAGGCGCCCCGGCCGGAGTGCGGCAGACGCAGCTCGTGCACGGCCCCGTGCGTGGTGAGGTCGACCTCGAAATACGAAATGAGGGACCGCGGCGGGCGTTTGCCGAGAGGGCGGTCGAGGTCGAGCAGGACCAGCGAGTTGTCGGGAGCCGTGTGCACGACGGCGACGCGTCCCTGCTCCTGGAGGCGCAGCCGGGTGAGGTCGCGGGTGGTGAACGGGCCCCGTACCAGGTCGCGTGGGACGGGATCGGGTTCCGGAACGCGCTCCGGGAGGTCCAGGGCGCAGTACCAGGCCAGGGGCGGGCCGGACCTCTCCCCGTGCAAGGGCAGGAAGCGGGCCGGATCGACGGCGCTGGCGCCGCTCATGAGTTCCTCGTGCAGGACGGGGGAGAGGACGACCACGATGTCCTGGAAGGCGCCGACCTCGGCGGTCAGCTCGGCGAGCGGCGAGGCAGGGCGGTCCGCGGGAGCGAAGGCCGGGCTGTGCCAGAACGTCACGCTCAGCCGCGGAGGCCGCTCCAACTCCAGCAGCGCTCCCGGAAGTTCACGCAGGACGGCGTTCAGAGCGGTCAGCACGGAGGAGCCCGGCTCGGTGATCAGGAGGTAGCCGTTGTCGCGGGCGAGCAGCTCGTACTCGCGGGGGGCCATGTCGCTCAGGGAGAGCAGCCAGGCCAAGGTGCGGCCGAGAGTGCTGTGGGTGTGGGGTTGATCGTCGGGATCGCCGGGATCCAGGTACTCCACGACGATGGTGGGGCGGTCGCGCTCCGGGGCGGCCCGCAGTCCGCGGTAGAGCTCCAGCATGGTGGCGTTCGGCTCGCTGAACTGCCGCTCCTGGAACTCCTCGTACGCCTCGTACGACGCGAGGGCCTCCGCGATACGGCCCTGGCCCTTGAGGGCGAGGATATGCAGCCGCCGGAAGTCCTCCCGCTGGGGGTGGGCCCGCAGGAGTTCACCGAGGTCGGCCGCCGCCTGCTCGAAGCGGCCGGTCTCCAGGTCGAGTTCGGCCCGGGTGACGCAGAGGGTGAGGCGCAGGGCGCGCAGGCGTGCGCGGGTCGCCTCGGCGGCGGGGCCGGGGACACCGTCGACGGGCTGGCCGTCCCACAGGCCGAGGGCCTCCCGGACGGCGAGGCGAGCCCGCGCCGGGTCACCGCCGTCCCGGAGGGACTTCGTTACGGCGATGAGATCCTCGCAGCGGTTCAGGTCGACGCAGCGAGGGTCGGCGTGCAGGGCGTAGCCGTCCGCCGTGGCGGCCAGGACCCCGGGGCCCAGGGTCCTGCGCAGAGCGGCCGCGCAGGTGGACAGCAGGCGCCGGGCGCGCTGCGGGGGATGCTGTCCCCACAGCCCCTGGACCAGTTCCTCGTACGTCACCGCCCTGCCACGCCGCAGGAGCAGCATGCACAGCAGGGCTGCCTCACGGGGGGAGTCGAGCGGCAGGGCGCGGTCGCCCTGGCTGATCCGCACCGGGCCGAGCAGGCGGTAGGAGTGACGGGACGCCGCGGCGGCCTCGAGGACCTGGGCGAACGAAGGGGAGAGGAAGAGGTCCCTGCCACGCCGCTGGGCTTCCGGGTCCGAGGAGGTGAGGGGGGTGAGGGCGTCGTCGAAGAAGGCCCGGAACTCCGCCGGCACACAGCTGAGTTCGCCCGGCCGCGCTCCTGTGGCCAGTTCCCGCAGCAGATGGCCGAAGCCGTGGAGGTCCTTCGCCTCGTCGCGCTCGTGCGCCGTCCCGAGCGCGAAGTGGGTGATCTTCACCTCGCCGTCCGGGCGTACCAGCAGAGCGTTCGGTGTCAGCGGGCCGTGTGTGATGCCCCGTTCGTGCACGGCCTTGAGGCCCCGCGCGACCTGTTGCGCCAGGGGTGCGAGCAGTGCGAAGGGCAGCCCGAATTCTCCCTCCGCCGTCAGCTCCGCCACAGTGAGCCCCTCCACGAACTCCGTGACGAGATAGGGGATGTCGCCCTCGATGCCGTAGTCATGCACCGCGAGCACCTGGGGGTGCCTGACTACGGCGAGGGCGCGCGCGGCGTCCAGGAACTGAGCGTGGTGTTCCGGTCCGAGCGAGGAGTACGCGTGCACCGCCACGGTCCGGTCGGACCGCGTGTCCTGCGCCTTCATCACCTGCTCCCCCCGCCCCAGCCTCCGCAGCAGCCGGTACCGTCCGAGCACCAGGCCGCCGGGCGGTGGCGGTGCCGCCCCGCCCAGCCGCCGCACACTCTCCACCCGCACCGCCGCGAACGGCTCTCCCCCGGCCGTCGCGTCCCCGCGGCCCGGGGCCAGCACGGGGAAGTCGCCGGCCGCCACGCCCGCCCGGTCGTCGATCAACGCGCCCATGCGGGCCACGAGTTCGGCCGTACGGCTGTGGGCGGTACGCGGCAGGGTGTGCAGAAGGAGGTCGCGTACGCCGGGACGGAAGGCGTACGAGCCGGGTGGGCCCGGTGTGCTCCTGAGCAGCCCGCTCAGGATGACCTCCGCGAGACGCTGGGGCTGCGGGTTCTGCTCGATCGCGGCCTGGACCAGCCGCATCACCGGCAACTCCGGCCGTCCGACGGCGAGGTGACCGGCGAGGCGGAAGGCCTCGGGGGAAGCGAGGGAGCGGAAGCGCAGGACGAGCTCCTCGGGGGAGAGCTGTTCGACGTCGCTTCGGCCCTGTTCGTCGAGAGGGGCGGGCGGCGCAGTGGGTCCCAACAGGGCGACCGAGCCCGTGGGCTGACCGCTGGTGGCAGCCACCAGTGACGACCAGTTCGCCAGCCAGGGCGCGGACGGCTCCAGGACCGGCAGCGGCAGCACACCGGAGTCGGCGAGGCCACCGGTGGCGCAGGAGTCGATGGTGTAGGCGGAGTTGGGCGCCGCGGGCCACGGCGCGGTGATCCGCGCGGTCGTCGCCGGCAGGGCCGTGGTGCGCCACAGGCGCTCGGGCAGCGGCTGGACCACGGCCACCGGCATGCGGTCCGCCCAGCGGCGCAGCGTGCGGTACCAGCGGGTGCCCGCCGTGCCGCCCCGCCACTGCGGTCCCATGCAGTCACTGACGAGGAGGGTGACCGTGCGCCCGTGCCCGTACGACTCCTGAGAGCCGGGGCGTCGCACCGTGCCGTCGCTGGTCAGTTGGTGCAGTTCCACCGTGCGGAACACGCCCGACTGGGCGAGTGCGGCGTGCAGTTCGCGCAGGAGCGGGCGCCAGACGGGCATGGTCGGCCCGGCGTCGTACACGAGATGCAGGGTCAGCCAGCGTTCGGTGGCGGGGCGCAGTACGGGGACCCACCAGCGCGGCGCCCCGCCGAGCCGCGCGATCCGGTCGGCGGTCGCCTCCTCGTCGAGCTCGTGCCCGACTGGCGCGGGGACCCGGCGCTTGAGCGGGCGCAGGGTGCGCTGGATGGCGAGGGGGTGCGGCAGCATCGGGGGAGCGGGCGCGAGGAGGGTGGTGTGCGGGCCGCTCCTTCTGTCGTCGGGGCCAGTGCCCGCGCTGGGCAGACGCAGGTGGACACGGTCGTCGGGGAGGCGCGGTGCGGCAGGCGGGTCGAGGGGAGGTGTGGCCGGTGGAGTGCCGGCCGCCGCGGGTACCTCGGCCGGGGGCCGTGGCCCGGGGGCATCGCGCCCGGCCCTCGACTCGCCGGCGGGCAGGGCCTCGTCGGGTCCCGCCATCTGCCCCGCGAGCCACAAAAGCTCGGCCAGCTCCACGGAGGTCGGCGGCTGCCCACCGGATGTCCGCCCCAGCAACTCGGCGAGCACGGCGGGTCCCGCCCCGCCGCGGTCGCCTTCCTCGCCGGGGGTCTCAGAACTCATCGTCGTCCCGCGTCCGGCTCAGATACGGCATCAGCTGTTCCGCCAGGTCGTCCCGTGACGCCGCGTCGATGCCCGCGGCGCCCGTCAGGTAGATGGCGTTCAGAAGCTGGTCGGTGGCGAGTTCGCCGCCGGTGCCGCGGGAGAGGAAGCGGGAGATCAGTTCGCGGGCGTAGGCGTCGGGCTCCCCGAGGTGGGCGCGGACGATGCTTTCGAGGTGGGCGTCGCGCGGCTGGTGCAGTTCGAGGCGGACACAGCGACGCAGAAAGGCGGGCGGGAACTCGCGTTCGCCGTTGCTGGTCAGGACGACGAAGGGGAAGGCCCGGCAGCGGACCCGGCCGCGGGACACGCAGACGCGGTGGTCGGTGCCCGCGACCATCACCTCGGCATCCGGTGTGTGCCGTGCGGCGCGGACCAGTTCGGGGATCTCGTACTCGCCCTCCTCCAGGATGTTCAGCAGGTCGTTGGGCAGGTCGAGGTCACTCTTGTCGATCTCGTCGATGAGGAGGGCGCGGGGGCGACGATAGGGGAGCAGGGCCGTGCCGAGCGGCCCGAGCCGCAGATGGTCCTGGAGCTCGCCGTCCGCGGCGGGTTCGCGCGCGGCGGCGCGACCGGCGGCGTACAGACGGGAGAGCGGATCGTACTGGTAGAGGCCGTCATGGAGGATGGTCCGGCTGGTGACGTTCCAGCGGAGCACCGGGCCGAGCCTCAACTCCCGGGCCACCGCGTACGCCAGACTCGACTTGCCGCTGCCGGGCGGCCCGGTCACCAGCAGCGGGCGGCGCAAGTACAGTGCGGCGTTGACCAGTTGGACCGCTCGGTCCGTGGCCCGATAGGTGCGGGCGCGGTGCCTGCGGTCCGGCGACGCGGCCGAGGCGTCGCCGTCCTCGGCCGGAGTGTCCAGCTCGGGGCCGCCGTCGAAGTCACGCCACGGCGGCGGCGCGGGAAGCTTCGCGATGCCGTCGTGGGGCTCGCTCCCACCCGTGTAGACGGGCCACAGGGACATGTTCTCTCCTCGACGATGCGTGCCGGTCGTGCGTCCGTACGCCCGGCGTTACTCAGCCGACCGGCGAGTGCAGATAGCCGACGGGGTCGGACAGACATCGGGGGTCCTCCCACAGCAGCGCCAGGTCGTACGCCCAATGCGGTTCGGGACTGTCCGAGGCGTATGCCGCCTCGCGCAACTCATGGATGTGCGAGGGAAGTTCGGCGGGCGCCAAGCCCGCGAGGTGTTCGGCGAGGCGGTCCAGGAACGCGGCGCCCGCGCAGTCCTCGTGCCCCTCGCCCCGGTGCTCGCCCCGGCAGCCGGTGCGCGGCCAGAACATCACCGGCACCGCCGCGTTCAGGCTCGCCTGGAACAGCCGCCGGGTGCCGGAGGCGCGCGGCGGGGAGCCGAAGCCCACCATGTCCGCGCCGCGCCGCAGCCCGATGGTCAGCCGCACCGGATCCTGCCCGAGGGCCCCGCATCCGATGCGGTGCAGCCGGGCCGTGGGCTGGTCGTCGAGGCGCTGCCACTTCTGCAGCAGTTTGTGCTGGAGTCCGCCGCTGCGCCGCCGCTCCAGATCCATCACGACGAGCGGCGCGAAGGCGCCGAGCGGGCTGTCGTCGTCGGCGCTGCGCTGCCAGTGCGCCACATCCGTGTTGAGCCAGCGGCGCGGCAGGACGAAGGCGATCAGCTCCCGTGCTCCCGGCTCCAGTTCGTGATAGGCCTCGTCGATGCGTTCCAGGGCGTAGCCGCGGACACGGTCGGCGGGCAGGGCGCGGGAGCCGACGACCCGGCGGTGCGTGCCGTTGTACGCGGACACCTCGACCAGGAAGTGGTGGTCGCCCGAGCCGCTGGGGGCGATCTCGACGAGGATCGGCGACCAGGGCTGCGAGGCCGCGTCGGGCCGGCGCTGCGGAACCTGCCGGTGGCGGTCGTGGGGACGGGACGGCCAGGCCCGCAGGGCACCCCGGGTCGGCGCGTCCTCGGTGAAGTCGGCGAGCCGCGCGGCGAACCGGGCGACGGCGTCCGTGTCGGGCACCTCCGAGAGCAGATACCAGGCCGCGTCCCACAGCGACCCGAACCGCCGGACCGGCAGCGGCGGCCCGAACGGGCCCACGGCATCGCGGTAGAGCCGCTCGGGACTGCACTCCGGGCGCCCGTCGGACTCCGGCCCGCGCCGTGCCACCAGCTCGCGTAACCGCTCCTTCTCCGCGCGCCCGTACACGGGGGTCGGTATCAGCTCGCCGAGTCGCGGCCAGTAGCGGGCCATGACATGCGCGGGCAGCATCCGTCCGTTGCGGATCCCGGGGTCGCGTGCGGCGGCGGAGACCATGCCCACCACCCGGCCGGTGCCCGCGAGGGTCAGTGCCGCGCCGCTGAAGCCGGACACGAGGGGCTGCCCGTGCGGGGCCCACGCCTCCAGCTGGACCCACTCGTCCGCGATCAACTGGTCCGCCGTCGCCCGGTACTCGGCGAGCGTCCCCTCGTCGAACCGCTTGGGGAACCCGTAGGCCAGCAGTCGGCGCGGCGGGTCACCGTACGCGTCCGCCGGCGCCGCGAACTGCGCGGGCCGCAGCGCCACGGGGCGGTCGAGTTCGAGTACGGCGACGTCGCCGGGGTCGGTGTCGTGCCCGTCCCAGCCGCCGTGCACGACCACCTTCGCGGGAATCGCGCCGTCGTCCGTCCGCGCGAGACCGGCTCCCCGCCCCGGGCCGTCGCCCTGTGCGAAAGCGACGCGCACCTCGTCCGTGCCGCTGCGCGCCACCACGTGAGCGCAGGTCAGCACGTGCCGCTCGGTGACGAGGAACCCCGCGCCGATCTCCCGTCCGCAGCTGATCCTGGCGTGCCACGACGCGCTGCTCATGACCGCCCGGCTGTCCCCGCCGAGCCGGACCCCTCGGACTGTCCGGGCGACCACGCGAGCTTGACCACCAGATGGCCCTCGACCGCGCTCTTGGCGATCAACGCGCCCGCCTCAGCGGTGAGTTTGACGCCGAACTCGATCTCCACGGAGTCGGGACGCAGGCTTCCGCCGCGGAACACCCGCAGCGCGGACTCCGCGGCGGCCCGTACGCCCTCGAGGGAGCCCTCGAAAGTGCGGGTGGCCTGGACGGCTCCGTCATCACCTCGCGAGACGAGCCGGGAGCCGGTCTCGTCCTCGACGCCCTCGACGACGATCAGTGCCCCGTCCTCGGTCTTGAACTCCACCAGTCCGTCCATGGCGCCGGTCTCCCCCGTCCGTCGTGACTGCTGACCAAGCTCATTGTCACTGACGGTACTTGGGGCTGTCCCGGTTTCCGCGGCTCGTACCCACCTGTCCTGGCGGGAAGCCGCCAGGGCGTCTTCCCGCCAGGTCTCGTCAACTCGCCCGCAACACAAGCCCCCCGACACTCTTCCCAGCACCAGGGCCTGGCGCCGACGACGAGAGGGCACTCATGACCAGAGGACCAGCGAGACACGCGGCGGCGCTGCTGTCAGCCGGGCTCGTGCTCGCCCTGCTGCCCATGGGGCGCGCGCAGGCCACGACGCAGGCCGGCACGCCGGCGTCCACCCGGGCCGCCTCCACCGCCCGCACCGTCACCCTTGTCACCGGCGACAAGGTGACCGTCACCGACCTCGGCGGCGGCAAGAAAACGGTCACCGTCCAGCGGCCCGAGGGGGCCACCGGCGCCGTGCGCACGCAGGTGGCGAACGGCGCCGTCACCGTCGTACCGGACGAGGCGCTGCCGTATCTGCGGGCGGGCACCCTCGACCGGCGGCTGTTCGACGTGAGTGAGCTGATACGGCAGGGGCTCACCGACCGGCAGTCGGACGAGCTGCCGCTGATCGTGACGTACGACCGGACGGCGCGGGCAGTGACCCCGCGCGGGGCCGAGAAGGCGCGTGCGCTGCCGAGCATCCGGGGGATGGCCGTCGACGCGGACAAGGGGCGGACGTTCTGGCGGGCGATGACCCACCAGGAAGGGATCGGCAAGGTCTGGCTCGACGGGCGTGTCAAGGCCGACATGGCCGAGAGCAACGCGCAGATCGGCACACCGAAGGCCTGGGAGGCCGGGCTCACGGGCAAGGGCGTGACCGTCGCGGTCCTCGACACGGGCGTCGACATCACGCACCCCGATCTCGCCGGGCGGGTATCCGAGACCAAGAGCTTCATCGACGGGCAGGAAGTCGCCGACCGCAACGGCCACGGCACACACGTCACGTCGACCGTCGGCGGCAGCGGTGCCGCCTCCGACGGCAAGGAGCGGGGTGTCGCGCCCGGCGCCACGCTCGCCGTCGGCAAGGTGCTCAGCGACCAGGGCTCGGGCAGCGAGTCGCAGATCATCGCCGGCATGGAGTGGGCCGCGCGCGAGGTGCACGCCGAGGTGATCTCCATGAGCCTCGGCTCCACCGAGGCCGGCGACGGCACCGATCCCATGGCCGAGGCCGTCAACACGCTCTCCCAGGAGACCGGCGCCCTCTTCGTCATCGCCGCAGGCAACACCGGCGCCCCCTCCTCCATCGGCTCGCCCGGCGCCGCCGACTCCGCGCTGACCGTCGGCGCCGTGGACGCCGCCGACCAGGCCGCCTACTTCACCAGCGCCGGGCCGCGCTACGGCGACAACGCCCTCAAGCCCGACCTCTGCGCCCCCGGGGTCGACATCCTCGCCGCCCGCTCGGGGCTCGTCGACGGCAGCGGCTACTACACCTCCATGAGCGGTACGTCGATGGCGACCCCGCACGTCGCGGGCGTGGCCGCGCTGCTCGCCGAGAAGCACCCCGCCTGGACCGGCGCCCAGCTCAAGAACGCGCTGATGTCCACGTCGAAGGAACTCGACGCGTCCGCCTATGTGCTGGGCTCGGGCCGGGTGAGCGTGCCGGACGCGATCGACGCGCAGGTCACCGCGACGGGCAGCGCGGACCTCGGCTTCTACAGCTGGCCCTACGAGGACAACAAGCCCGTCACCAGGACCGTGACCTACACCAACTCCTCCGATACGGCTGTCGGGTTGACCCTCGATGTACGGGGTGCCGTCGACGGTGTCGCGACCCTCGCCGACTCCACGCTCACCGTGCCCGCGCACAGCACCGCGTCCACGACGGTGACGGGCGACGGCTCGAAGGCGCCCGTGGGCAACACCTCCGGGCAGATCGTCGCGTCCGTGGCCGGCACCCCTGTCGCGCACACCGCGTTCGGGCTGGTCAAGGAGGAGGAGCGGTACACGCTCACCGTGCACGTCAAGGACCGGGACGGCGAACCGACCGCCGCCGACCTCGTGGTGCAGCAGCTCGCGGAGGGTGTCGACCCCTACCCTGCCGCCGTCGGTGACTCCGGCACCCTGAAGCTCCGGCTCAGGCCGGGGACGTACAGCCTCACCTCCTTCCTCGACGTGCGCGGCGGCCACGGAGCGGACTCGCTCGGCCTCGGCTTCCTCGCGGCGCCCGAGATCAGCCTCGACCGCGACCGTGAAGTCGCCCTGGACGGACGCCAGTTGAAGGAGATCAGGGCGAAGGTCGACCGGCGGACCGAGACGCGGCAGCTGCTCATGGAGTACGACCGCAGCGCGGGCGGCACCGATCTGTTCGGCGCGGTCCAGGTGCCGGTCACGTACGACAGTGTCTTCGCCGCGCCGACCGAGAAGGTCACCAAGGGCGGCTTCGAGTACCGGACGGTGTGGCGGCTCGGCAAGCCGTTGCTGGAGGTCAAGGGCATCGCAGAGGCGGTCGTCCAGCCGGGCGGCACGCTGATCGAGGGCCCCAGCAGGCTGCCGCTGGTCGACGTGGGGACCGGGCCGTTCACCGGCGTGCGCGGCAAGGCCGTTCTCGCGCGGCTCACCGACGGCACCGAACCCGCCGCGCTCGCCCAGGCCGCCCAGGACGCGGGCGCCAAGGCCCTGTTCGTGACCGACGACACGCCCGGACGCCTCAACGCCTGGTTCGGTACCGACGACGACGCGGACCGGCCGTTGCAGATCGCCACGGTCGACGCGGCGGACGCGGCACGGCTCCGGGCGGCCGGGCGCGTCGACATGACCGGAACGCGTAACACGCCGTACGTGTACGACCTCTCGCAGGGCCATCGGGGCGCCATCCCGCGCGGGGACCTCACGTACCAGCCCGACAGCCATGAACTCGCCGTACTGGACACCAGGTTCCAGGCCGTGAAGCCGGTCTCGGGCGGCGAGTTCCGGTACTCGATCGCCGACTCCTTCCCCATCGGGATCGGGTTCCAGGAGCGGATCGACTACCCGGCCGAGCGGACCGACTACGTCTCCACCGGCGCCGGACAGTCGTGGATGGAGTCCGTGAACGTCGGGGCGGGCGCGCTGGAGGAACGCAGCGGACTGGTCCGGTACCGCGGGGGCACGCACCCGACGCTCAACTGGTTCAAGCCTGTCTGGCACCCGTGGCTCGGCACCGGACTCGGCTGGGGCCAGCAGCGCGCGGGCAACCAGATCCAGTTCAACACGCCCGGCTGGGGCGACTCAGGGCCCGACCACACCGGCTTCGGCGACGTGTGGAGCGACGACACCGGGATGACCCAGTTCACGGAGGTCTACCAGGACGGTTCGCTGGTCGACCGGCGGAAGAGTTCCGGCGCGTACGTCTGGGACGCGCCCGCGGACGAGCACAGCTACAAGGTCGTCACCGACACGACGCTGGACGCGGACCGCTGGGAGCTGTCCACCAAGGGTCACTCCGAGTGGACCGTCAGGTCGGCGGCCACCCCGGACGACCGGTGGACCTTCCTGCCGCTCCTCAACCTCGGCTACGACCTCGACACCGACCTCGCGGGCGATGTGCGCGGGGGCAGCCGGGTGCCGGTGGCGATCCACGCCGAGTACGTGAAGGGCGCGCCGGACACCGGGACCATTGGAGGAGGGCGGCTGGAGGTGTCGTACGACGACGGGAAGACGTGGAGGGCGGTGCCGCTTACCGGTGAACGGGCCTCCTGGAACGGGACGTTGACCGTGCCGAGCGATGCCGGGTTCATCGCGCTGCGGGCCTCCGCGAGGGACGACCGGGGCGGTTCGGTGAGTCAGGAGATCACCCGGGCGGTGGGCGTGCGGTAACCCCGCCCCTTGTGCGGGCGGCGCCGGCTCACCTTGGGAGGGGAGAGCCGGCGCCGCCATCTGTTCACTTCCCGGGGTTCTCGCTCTCCACGATGCCCCGGATCACGCCCAGCTCCAGCAGGTCCTGGGGGCGAATACGGAGCTGATCGGCCGTTTTGTGTGCCTCCTCCGGGGAGCGCTTGAGGATGGCGGCCGCGAGCTCCGGCGCGATGACCGAGAAGTAACTGTCCGGCGTGGCCCAGGTGTTGCCGGGCGCGGCGAGCGCGAGCGCGCCGCCCGAGCCACCCTCACCGATCAGCAGCGTGGTGACCGGCGTACGGGCGGTGGCCACCGCGGCGAACAGGTCCGCGATGGCGGCACCCGCCCCCTGCCGCTCCGCCTCCGCGTCGTTCGCGGCACCAGGGGTGTCCACCAACGTCAGCACCGGGAGGCCGAGCCGGCCGGCCAGGCGGATCAGCCGGGCGGCGGTGCGGTACCCGGCCGGTCGGGTCGCGGTCCCGCACTGGGCGGCGTACGCGACAGCCCGCCCGTCGCGCGCACGGCCGAAACCGCACAGCACGCCGTCGTCGGTACCTCCGCCGCAACGATCACCGCTGATCGTGACTCGTCGCGTGAAGTACGCGTCCAAGTAGGCGGGGGCGCGTGGCCGTTCGGGGGCGCGGGCGCGTTGGACCGCGTCCCAGCCGGTGGCGGGGAGGCCGGGGGGTCCTGGGGCGGCGGGGGGCGGAGGGGCGGGGGCGGGCTTGGGTTCGGCTTCGGGGTGGGCGTCGGCTTCGGTCTCGGCGCCGGGCTCGGGGTCGGCTTCGGGGTCGGTCTCGGCGTCGAGCTCGGCTCGGGGCTCTGTCTCGGCTCCGGTCTCGGTTTCGGGCTTGGCGTCGGCCTCGGGCTCGGCTTCGGGCTTGATCTCGGCCTCGGGCTTGGCTCCGGGCTTGGTCTCGGCTTCGGGCTTGGCGTCGGCTTTGGGCCTGGTGTCGGCCGAGGGCTCAGTGAGCAGCTCCAGCCACAGCGCGAGCGTCTCCCGCAGATCCTCCGGTCGTACGACGGCGTCCACCGACCCCGCCGCCAGCTGGGCCTCGGCTGTGTACGCCGCCGGGTCCGCGTCGGACGGGCGGACCCGGGAGCCCGCGAAGCCCACCTGGGCGCCCGGCAGGGCGAGCGTCACGTCGGCGCCCGCGCCCAGCGTCGCCCAGCCGCCGCCCGTCGTCGGGTCCCGCGCCACCGCGATCTGGGCGAGCCCCGCCTCCCGTGTGAGCGCCGACTGCCGGGCCACCCGCTGGAGTTGGGTGAGGGCGAGCATGCCCTCCTGCATCCGGCTGCCGCCCGTCGCGACGAGTGAGACGACGGGCAGCCGGTGCTCGCGGGCGTGGACGTACGCCGCCTCCAGGCGATCGCCGGTGCGCTCGCCGAGCGAGCCGCCGAGGAAGCCGAACTCGAAGGCGATCAGTACGGCGGGGGTGGTGCCCAGGGTCGCGGTGCCGCAGACGACGGACTCCTCCTCGCCGGTGCGGGCGGCGGCGCGGGCCCGCGAGTCGTCGTAACCCTGCCATGCCAGTGGCCCGTCGGCCCTGAACTCGCCTTCTGGAGCGCCGAGTTCGAGAAAGCCGCCGTCGCCCGTGACCAGGGCGATCGCCTCGCGGGCCGAGAAGCGCTCAGTCATGCTTCAGCGCCCGCTTGAGGATCTTGCCCATGTCGTTGCGCGGCAGGGACTCCAGGAATCGTACGGCGCGCGGCCGTTTGTGCGGGGCGAGACGGCGGGCCACGTGGTCGGCCAACTCATCGACGAGAGGAGGAGTTTGGGGATCGGCGGGCACGATCCAGGCGACGATGCGCTCGCCCAGGTCCGCGTCGGGCTCCCCGGTGACGGCGGCCTCCCGGACCCCCGGGTGCTCGAGGAGCGCGTTCTCGATCTCGCCCGCGCCGATCTTGTAGCCGCCGCTCTTGATCAGGTCGGTGGCCTTGCGGCCGACGATGCGGACGCAGCCGTCCGTGTCGAGGACCGCCATGTCACCGGTGCGGAACCAGCCGTCCTCGGTGTATGCGGCGGCGGTGGCGTCGGGCCGGTTCAGATACTCGGTGAAGAGGTTCGGCCCGCGCACCTGGATCTCGCCGACGCTCTCGCCGTCGTACGCGCCGGTGGGGGTGCCGTCGCTGTCGTACGCGGCGATCGTCGTCCCGTCCTCCTCGACGAGCCGCAGGTCGACGCCGGGCAGCGGCACTCCGACGGTCCCGGGCCGGGGCTCCCCGTCCGCCCGGACACTGGTGTTCATGAGGGTCTCCGTCATGCCGTACCGCTCGACAACCGTGCGTCCGGTCGCGGCCGTGATCCGCTCGTGGTCGTGCACGGGCAGCGCGGCGGAACCCGACACGAGCAGCCGCGCCCGGCCGAGCGCCTTCGCCAGCTCCGGGTCCTCGCCGAGCGCCTCGGCGAGCCGGTGGTACATCGTCGGCACCCCGAACAGCATCGTCGCCCCGTGATTCAGCTCCCGCGCCACGCCCTCCGCGCTGAACCGCCCCAGATGCCGTACGGATCCGCCGCGCCGCAGCGGGCCCAGAACGCCCAGGATCAGCCCGTGCACATGGAACAGCGGCAGCCCGTGCACGAGCACGTCGTCGCCCGTCCACCGCCAGGCGTCGGCCAGCGCGTCCAGCGTCGAGGCGATGGCCCGGCGCGGGATGACGGCGCCCTTGGGCGGGCCGGTGGTGCCGGAGGTGTAGACGATGAGGGCGGGGGCGGAGGGGTCGGCCTCAGCGGCCTCAGCGGTTGCCGTGGTATCCGCTTCCGCGGGTACAACTGCTCCTTCGGAGCCGTACACCTCGACGTCGACCCGTGCCAAGTCCGTGAGTCCTGCGGGAAGTTCGTCACCCGTCCCGGCCAGCACCACTGACGGCGAACTGTCGGACAGGATGTGCCCCAGCTCACCCTCCCCCGACTTCGGGTTGAGCGGCACGGCCGGCACCCCGGCGAGCAGCGCGGCGACCACGCCGACGGCCGTCTCGAGGGTCGGCGTCGCCCACACGGCGACCCTCCCCGCCCCCTCGAGCCGCGCGGCCAGCTCACCCGCCGAGGCGGCGAGCTGCGCGTACGTCAGGGACCGATCACCGAAGCGCAGCGCGGACCGCTCCGCGACCGAGCCGCCCACCAGGGCCGGAAAGAGGGAGGACACGTGTACTCCTTGCCAGTAAGGACCTTCTGCCTGTGACAGTCAGAACCGTTCCTACACGATGACGCTCCCGCAGTGGGTGGTGGACGTGGTCGTCCGGGTGGGTGCGGTGTTCCCACGGGAGACCTCGCCACAGCGACTGGCCCCGTGCCGCACCGGCCTGCACACGGTCTTTCCGAAGCCATCGAGAAAGCGTCGACGGCCCGGCAACGATCGTTCTTGAAGCGGGAACGATCGTTCGGAAACCATGGCGCGAGCCGATCCGGACACGTAGTCTCGGCCAACAGCGAGAACTTGATGAGTCAACTGCCGGGAGACCTTTGGTGAGTGAGTCCCCGACGCCTCTTCCCGAGACACTCGCACGCCTCGACGCGCAGATCGACGAGAAGAGCCTGGATCGAGCCGCGGTCCTCGACACGCGTGACCTGTCGGGCCGGACCGCCCTGCCCGAGGGGGAGGTCCTGGCCCTGCTCGCCGGCGAGGCGGCGCGCGAGGACAAGGTGGACGACCGGATCCGGGGGCGTGTGCGCGCACTGTACGAGGCGCATCTCGCCGAGAGCGGGCGCAGGCCCGCCGATGTGTGCCGGGAGGTCGCCGCCCACCTCGGGATCAGCGACAAGTGGGCCCGCTCCCTCCTCAACGGCGACAAGATGCCCAACGTGCCGGACCTCACCCGGCTAGCCGAGTTCTTCCGCATCGACCAGGGCACCAAGTTCTTCACCGACCCGGCCGCCGTCGCCCTGAACACAGCACTCCAGCGCACCCTCCGGGAACTCGAGGGCACCTTGGAGGACGGCCCGCTGCTGAAGTTCACCACCCGGCACGGAGTCGTCACCCTCGCCCTGCGCGGCAAGCGGCTCACCCCGCGCAAGCAGGAGGCGCTCGCGTTCATGCTCGAATCCCTGCTGAGTGGCGAGGAGGCGGAACGATGAGGCCGGCCGGCGGCATCAGGAAGCTCGCGGCGGCGCTGCGCCCACACAGGTCCGGCTCCGAGATGCGTGCCCTCGCCGTGGAGCTCAGCCGCGTCCTGCGCAAGAAGGTCGGCACCCCGGTCGACGTGAAGGAGTTGGCGGGGGCCCTGTGCGAGGAGATGAGCAGACGCCGCGGCGGGCGTCCCGTCC
This sequence comes from Streptomyces sp. NPDC048415, assembly GCF_040651675.1. Taxonomy (NCBI): domain Bacteria; kingdom Bacillati; phylum Actinomycetota; class Actinomycetes; order Kitasatosporales; family Streptomycetaceae; genus Streptomyces; species Streptomyces sp. NPDC048415. The sequence continues at coordinate 133,789 of NZ_JBEZKJ010000007.1, forward strand.
AGCTCCGCTTCGAGCGCTTCCCGGACGAGATAGAAGTGACCGGCCTGTGGATGGAGTTCCACGACTTCGACCTCGTCATCGTCGAGGAGCGCGCCGAAACGGTGCAGCAACTCGTCATCCTCGGCCATGAGTTGTGGCACATGAAGGAAGGGCACCGCGACCACCACATCGACGGCGCGGCGGCCGCCGCGCGTGCCCTGTCGGACCGCCCCGACTGGCGCACCCCCGACCGGCACGCCGCTCACTGGCAGGAGATCGCCCTCACCGTCGCCGCCCGCAACGGATCACACGAAGCCGACGAGGCGGAGGCCGAGGACTTCGGCCTGCATCTCGCCAGCGTGTTCCGCTCGTGGGTGACCCGCCCCCGTACGCCGGGGCCCGCCGACCCCGTGGGCCGGGCCATCCAGGCGGCCCTGGGCTATCGCGGACCCCAGGACTGAACGGCGATGAGTCCTTCCCGCTTCTTCGACGGCCTCTACATCTCCTTCTGGATACCGGCGGCGGTGCTGACCGCCGCCCTGGCGATCAAAGTGCCCAGCATCATCAAGCTCTGGAAGGATCCGCTGCTCCGGGCCGTCGGCGGCCTGCTCGTCCTCGCCTGCGCCGTCTTTGTCTTCGCGGCCCCGCCGACCATCGCCTGGACCAACCGCGTCACCGGCGTACCGAACATCTCGGCGCCGCTGGTCTACAGCCTCATCACCGCGTTCTGCGGTTCCTGCCTGCTGCTGATCACCGCCTGGCGCAACGGCATCTCCGAGCGCTCACGGACGACGCGCCGCGCCACGCGGTGGGTGGTGAGCGTCTACTCGGGCGTGATCGTCGCGCTGTGGGTGCTGTTCGCGCTCGCCCACGCGCGTGTCGAGCGGGTGCGGGACCTCGACACGTACTACGCCACCACCGCCTTCATGCGCGAAGAGATCGTGCTCTACCTTCTCGCGCACACCGTCGCCTGTCTGATCACGTACCGGCTGATCCGGAACTGGATCCGCACCGACGGACTCGACGTATGGCTGCGCGGCGGGCTGCTGTGCCTGGGCGTCGGCTACGCGATGAATCTGATCTACGACAGCTCGAAGCTCACGGCCGTCTTCGCCCGCTGGACCGGGCACGACCTGGACTGGCTGAGTACGGCCCTGTCGCCGCCCGTCGCCTGTCTCTCCGCGATCCTGATCGCGGTGGGATTCATCCTGCCGCACGCCGGCCAGTATCTGCACCGCCGCGCCCGCACCCGGCTCAGCCACTGGCGACTGCGGCCCCTTTACCTGGTGACCCGCACCGTCACCGGCGGCCACGTCCCCTTCAAACTGAGGGCCACCCCCGAACTGCGCCTCACGCGCCGCGAGACGTTCATCCGGGACGCGCTGCTCCATCTGTCCCGGTACATCGACGAGGATCTGGACCGACGGGCGTACGACGCGGCGGTGAGCCTCGGGCGGGACGCGGGCCGGGCGCGGCAGCTCGCCCACGCCGTGACGATCCAGGACGCCATCGACACCAAGCGACGATCCCTGTCCTCGCAGGACGCCACTGCCGCCCTGCGCGACCCGGACATAGAACGCCTGCTGGAGGGGATCGAGGCCCTGTCCCTGGCCCTCCGCCACACCGACGACATCAGGGCGGTCCGCGAGCGCGCGGCCGCCGCAGCAGAGAGCGTGCCCGCCCCATGACTGCCAGCCCCCCGAACGACAGCCCCTCGAGCGAGGGCCCCTCGAGCGACCGCCCCCTGAGATCCGCCGTCGTCCTCGGCGGCAGCCTCGCCGGCCTGCTCGCGGCCCGCGCACTGGTGGAGTTCGCGGACGTCGTCACCGTCGTCGAGCGCGATGTGCTGCCCGACGGGCCCGAGCGCCGCAGGAACCTGCCGCAGGCCCAGCACGTCCACCTGCTGTGGTCCGGCGGCGCCCGGGCGATCGAGGAACTCGTCCCGGGCGTCACCGGGATGCTCGCCGAGGCGGGGGCGCACCGGCTGCCGTTGCCGACGGACATGGTCGCGCTGTCGCCCCAGGGCTGGTTCCGCCGCTGGGACGAGTCGCACCACATGATCCTCTGCAGCCGTGACCTCCTCGACGCGACCGTCCGCGCCCGGGTCCTCGACGACGACCGGATCAAGCTCGTCGAGCGCGCCGAGGCACTCGGCCTCGAGGGCACCGCCGCCGCCGTCACCGGAGTTCGCGTCCGCGGCCACGACGACGCGGAGCGCACGCTGCCCGCCGATCTGGTCGTCGACGCCACCGGGCGCGCCTCCCGCGCACCTCGGTGGCTCACCGCGCTCGGGCTTCCCGAACCGGAGGAGAGGCAGGTCAACTCCGGTCTCGCATACGCCAGCCGGATCTTCCGGGCTCCCGAGAACGCGCGGCACGGCTTCCCCGTACTCAATGTGCAGGCCGCCCCGCGCGACGGGCGGCCCGGCCGGGCGGGCGTCCTGCTGCCCATCGAGGACGGCCGGTGGCTGGTCACCCTGTCCGGCACCCGGGGCGGTGAACCCACCGCCGAGGATGCGGACTTCGAGCGGTTCGCCTTCGAGGAGCTGCGCCATCCCGTCATCGGCGAGTTCATCGCGGGCGCCGAGCCGCTGAGCGGTGTGGCGTTCACCCGGACCACCGCCAACCGCCGTCACTACTACGAGCGTTCACGGCACTGGCCCGACGGCTTCCTCGTCATCGGCGACGCGCTCGCCGCGTACAACCCGATCTACGGGCACGGCATGTCGGTCGCGGCCCAGAGCGCCGTCGCCCTGCGCGACGTGATCCGCCGCCGGGGCTGGGGCACGCCCCGGCTCGCCCGCGCCCTCCAGAAGGCGGTGGCCCGGCCGGTCAACGCGGCCTGGGACCTCGCCACCGGCCAGGACGTCTTCTACTCGGGCGCGACGCGGACCGGCCCCACTCTCCGGGACAGGATCCTGGCCTCATACGTCGACCGGCTCCTGTACACCGCCACCGGCAACGGCCGTGTCGCGCGCCGCTTCACCGACGTGTCCTCCCTCGAACGCGGCGCCCACATACTCCTCGCCCCCAGCGTGCTCCTCGCCGCCGCGGCCGGCCCGCTCAAGCCGCGCCTCACCGGCCCGCCACTGACGGACGAGGAGTGGAAGGCGGCAGGCGGCGGCTCCCACTGACCCGGAACCCGGTGCCGGTCGCCACGACGTCCGCGACCACACAGCTCATGGTGAAGGTCAATATGGGCTTGCCCAGATGGCGAGGACGGTTGTTAGCCTGCGGCGGGATCGCCCCGAGATGTCGTACGAGATGTCGTACGAGGAGTCGTACGCGGAAGTCGTACGAGGATGGAGTCCGCCGTGGCCCGCACAGCCGCACGCGCTCGTGTCGCGCTCGTCACCTACGACCCCGGGGAGGAGCCCAGCGCGGACCGGGATCTGCCCGTGCTGGGGGCGGCCCTTGAGGCGGCCGGGGTGGAGGCCGTCGTCGTGCACTGGGATGATCCGGTGGTCGACTGGCGGGCCTTCGATCTCGCGCTGATCCGGTCGACCTGGGACTACAGCTGGCGGGTGGCGGAGTTCGTGGGGTGGGCCGAGCGGTGCGGGCGGCTGACGCGGCTCGCCAATCCGGCGGCAGTCGTACGGTGGAACACGGACAAGCGGTATGTCGGGGATCTCGCGGTGGCGGGGGTTCCGGTCGTGCCGACCCGGTATGTCGCGCCGGGGGAGGCCGCCGACCTTCCGGACGATCACGAGTTCGTCGTGAAGCCCACGTCGGGCGCGGGCGCGCGGCTCGCCGCCCGCTACACGCCCGACGAGCGGGAGACGGCCGTACGGCAGCTCGCGCGTCTGCACGAGGCGGGCTTGACCGCCATGGTCCAGCCCTATCTGACCAGCGTCGACACCTCCGGCGAGCGCGCCCTTCAGTTCTTCGGCGGGCGCTTCCTGCACGCCAGCCGCAAGGGCGCCGTGCTCGAGCCGGGGGCGGCGTACGACGCGGACAGGGTCCCGCATCCACGGCTGGAGCCCTGGAAGCCGAGCCCCGCCGAACTCGCCGTCGCCGAACGCGCGTTGGCGGCCGTACCGGACGCTCCCGAGCTGCTCTACGCCCGCGTCGACCTCGTCGACGGCGACGACGGCGAGCCCCGGGTGATGGAGCTGGAACTGGTCGAGCCGAATCTGTTTCTCTGGCTGCATCCGGAGTCGGTGCCCGTGGTCGTGGAGGCGATCGTCAAGGCTGCTGCCCTTTGACGGCCACCCGTTGCAGCAGTCCCCAGGTGAACTCCGCCGCGCACTCGCGGCGTACGCCCGACGCGTCCGGGGCCGTGAAGGCCAGGCCCCAGCGGGTGGGGGCGGTGCCCTCCAGGGGGCGGGCGGGAGCGAAGGCGCGGGCGGCCTCGTCGACCGTGCAGGACCAGGGGTGCAGGTCGTCCAGCGTGTCCAGGCGCGGGGCGGGCGTGCCCGGTGCGCGGACCAGCCACTCGTTCCAGGCGACGCCGCCTGGGGCGACGAGTACCTCGAAGCGGAGGTCGGGCCAGAGGGGGACCGGCCAGAGCAGGGCCTCGCAGGCGAGATCGCCGATCTGGCGGGCGGTGACGGACTCCGGAGTGCCGAGGATCGAGCGGTAGCGGGAGACCGCGGCGCGGGAGCGCGGGGCGTGCAGCATCCCCTGCCAGCGGCGGTTGGCCTCACGCATGTCGGCGATGGAGACGCCCAGTTGACGGCGGGCGTCCTCGACGAGGTCAGGGTTGTGGTCGGCCATGCGGCGCAGCAGGACCAGCTGGAAGTCGAGGGGGGTGAAGGGGGTGGTGGGGCGTTTGGCCGGCATGGGGTCCATGGTCGCGTACGGGCTCGGCGCCCGGGCGGCGGCCGTCCGGGAGGAACAGGACCGAGTTGACGTAGCGGGGCCCGTGCGGCGGCAGCACCCGGCGCAGCAGGCCCTGGGAGACGACGTACGACGTCTGGGACTGGTGGGCCTCCAGGGGGAACGAGGCAAGGGGCAGCCAGCTCTTGCCGGGCAGGACCCAACCCGTGTAGCCCTGCTCGGCGAGGTGCTCGACGACCGGGGCGATGGGCTGGATACGGGACTCCAGTTCGATGAAGAGGGCCGGGCGGTCGCGGGCCAGCAGGGACCGTGCGCCGCGCAGCACGGCCAGCTCGTTGCCATCCACATCGATCTTGATGAAGCCGACGTCGCGAAGGTCCAGGCTGTCGAGGGTCAGACAGGGCACCTCCAGCGCGCGGGCGTGGATGTCCCTGCGGACGAGCGAGGACACACCCCGGTCGCCCGCGTCGTCCGGGGGCAGCCACAGCCGGGCCGTGCCCCGGTGGTCGGAGGCGGCGGCCCTGATCACGCGGACGTTGGACGGGGTGGCGGAGGACAGCAGACGGGCCAGATGGGGGACCGGTTCGACGGTCACGACGTGGTCGGCGCGGGCGGACAGGCGGCGCGTCCAGGGCCCGTACCAGCCGCCGACATCCACCGCCGTGCCGCAGCCGGGCGGGCAGAGGTCGCAGAGCCGGGCCAGCTCGGGTTCGAAGCGCGGGTAGACGAGCCGGGCGGCGGCGGCGACCAGGCGGGTGGGCAGATAGGGGGCGAGACGGGCGGCCAAGGTCTTGGTGGGGGCGCTGATCATGGTGCCATCCGTTTGAGGAGTTCCTCGTGTTCGTCCTCGGTCACCTGCTCCCCGGAGGACGGCAGCAGCTGCGGGATACCGTCGACGACGGGGTAGCGGCGGTGCAGACGCGGGTTGTAGAGGGCCTCTTCCGACGCCAGGGACTCGTCCGGTGCGAGCAGATGCAGCGGGCCCTTGTCGAGCGGGCAGGCCAGGATCTTCAGCAGCGGGTCGTCGGGGTTCATGGGGGTGTCAGCTCCTTGGCACCGATGGGGGGTTGAGGTGCTTCGTCGTGCTTGGGCATGGCCAGCAGGACGGACACCGCGAGGGCGGTGCCCGCAAGGCGCAGGCCGAGCCGTACCGGTTCGTGCGGCAGCGCCTCGCCGAACGCGAGCGTGCCGAGCACCGCCGTGAACAGGCAGGTCACCGTCGTACAGACCGGCACGATCAGCGAGGCCCGGCAGCGTTGCAGCGCCGCCTGCGACATGACCAGGCCGAACGCTCCGGTGAAGAGCAGGAGATAGGGGTACGGGGAGCGGAGCAGGGCGACGACCGCGCCGCCCAGGTCACTTGTGGTCAGATAACTCGACACGCCCTTGATGGCGAGCGAGCTCACCCCGTACAGCAGGCCCACCGCCACGCCGTATTCGACACCCGTCGTCGGCATGCGGTGCCGGTGCCGGGAGCGGCGTTCGGCGGCCGAGTACAGCCACACTCCCAGCGAGAGCGACGGCAGGCAGACGGTGAGGATCAGCGGCGCGGGGGCGCTGCGGCTGACGGTGTCGGAACCCTGGCGCAGCGACAGGACGACCATCAGCAGGGCGGCGAGGATCGCGCCGAGGGCGTAGCGCTCACGGCCCGTGGTCTCCTCGCCGAGCAGCCGGGAGGAGAGCAGCACCAGCAGGACGAGCCCGGAGACGAAGATGCCCTGGGCCGCGGCGATCGGAAGCGTGCGGTAGACGGCGAGCTGGGCGCCGAAGCCGGAGGCCAGGGCCAGTGAGCCGCCGATCCACAGGGGGCTGCCGAGGACCAGGCGCAGCAGCCGGGCGGGGCGGCGGATGTCGACCTCGGGCAGGGCCGCCAACGCGCGTTTCTCCAGGACGAATCCGGTGCTGTACAGGACGTTCGCCAGCAGAGCCGCGGTCACTCCCCACCACATGGGCTACGTCCTTCGCGCGTGCAGGAGCAGGATGGAGGACAGCGACGGCGCGGCGCAGGCCAGCCGGTCCAGGGGGCGCAGCGGACGCGGTACGCCGTGGAAGGGCGCACCCGCGAGGCGTACGACCTCGAAGCCCGACGCGGCGACGAACTCCCGCAGTGCGCGGGCCGTGTAGAGCCGCAGATGGCCCACGACCTCGCGGCCCGGGCGGCCGTGGACCGCGCGCAGGCTCACCTCCGAGAAGACGGGCTGGACGCCGGCGAGCAGCAGGGCGCGGTTGTACCAGGCGGCGAGGTTCGGGGTGGACAGCATCAAGTGGCCGCCGGGGCGCAGGACGCGACGGATCTCCTCCAGCGCGCTGTCCGGGTCCACGAGGTGCTCCAGGACCTCGCTGAAGAGCACCGCGTCGGCCGCAGCCGTCGCGAACGGCAGCCCACCGCCGGTGAGTTCGCCGCGGACCGCGTACGGGATGCGGGCGTGCGCCCGTCTGAGGGCGTCCTGCGACCAGTCGACGCCGACCACGCGGTGCCCGGCGAGGAGAGGGGCGGCCGTCGCGGCCGCGGTGCCGTCGCCGCAGCCGATGTCCAGGACGGTCTTGGCGCCCGCCGTGGCCGGGCCGAGCGCGGCGGCCAGCATGCGGGCCTGGCGCAGGCTGCGCGGGGTGCCGGAGGCGACGGGGACGGCGGGGTCCTCGTAGAAGTCGCGAAGTTCCCCGCGGCCAGGGGCGGTTGTGGTCATGGGAGGTGGTCCCCCTCCGTGGCGTGCAGATAGTGCTCGAACAGGTCGCGGAGATGGGCGCCGTCGCCGTGGCTGAGCAGGGTGCGCGACCAGCGCAGGGCCAGGTGCAGGCGGCCCGCGGTGGACGCGGTGGTGACGGTGAGGCCGCGGGGCATGCGGGCGGGGGCGGAGAACCACACCGCGTGGGCGCGGCCCGCCTCCTCGCCGAAGTCCAGCGGGTACGGGATCCGGCCGATGTTGCTGAGCAGCGTGGTCGACGTCCAGGGGCCGGCCGCCCTGCGCAGGCCTCGGGTGACCGCGGCGCGCCATGCCACGGGTATCACGGGCGCCGTCAACAGGGCCGCGCCGTGACCGAGTTGGGGGCGGTCCAGGGACTTCAGCGCGCGCGTGCGGTCGGCCGTGCGGCGCAGCAGCTCGCCCATCCTTCCCGCATCCAACTCCTGCGGGGCGAAGGTGACTTCGACGAGCCGTGTCCCGTTGCCGATCGGCATGTCCGCGTCCCGGGGGCGGTCGTCGACCGGCATCGTGATCCGCAGAGGGCGGGGGCGCGCGCCGTGTTCCCTGTTCCAGTGGGCGATCATCAGTGCTGTGGCCGCCATCAGCTGGTCGTTCACCGTGTACGGAGCGCCCTTGGCGCGGCGCGGCACCCTGAGCTCGGCGACGAGCAACCCGTTGCCCGGGGAGGGCTCCGGGCTACCGTGGGCCACCCTGGCGGGCGGAGTCCAGGTGGAGGGGGCGTCCACCTGCCCGGGAGCCGCCTCGGGGGTACGCACCGGGGGCGCCGCGGGCGAGTTGTCCTTGCCGCCGTACAACTCGGCCGCGGTGGCCAGGATACGGAGACAGGCGGGGCCGTCCAGCGCGGTGTGGTTGATGGTGAGGAAGAGGACGGTGCCTTTGGGGGGCGGGGGTGTGGAAGTCGGGGTGGCCGGGGGACCGCTGCGCTGGTGGTCGCGATGCGCCGCCGCCGAGAGCGGAGGAGGGTCCCCCGCAGGCGAGTCGGGGTGCGCGCCCGCGATCGGGTGGGCGCCCGCCGCTGGGTGCGTGGCCGCAGTTACGTCGGCTTCGGCGGCCCCCGGCCCTCCCAGCGCCGCCGGGTAGGGGTGGCCGTCCCTGCCGGCGCGTCTGGCCGGTGCCGTTTCGCCCACCGCGTCCGTCGCCTCGCTGCCCACCGCCGGGCCCGCGCCCTCGACCACCTCCAGGCGTATCGGTGGGGAGGCGGACAGCGGCGGGGCCTCCTGCAGGGCCCTGGTCCTCGCGTCCCTGAGGGCGTCGCGGCTCGGGAGCGCGAAGGACACGACCTCCACATCCGGGCCCGGGGTCAGCTCCCACTCGTAGCGGCGCCGGTACCACGGGCCCGGCGCCTCGCGCATGAGGATGCGGGGGTGGCGGCGCAGGGCCTCGGTGAACGCGGTCCTCAGCCGGGCGGGGTCGAGGCGGCCCGGCAGATGGACCTCGATGTGGACGGTCTCCGGTTCCTCCTCCTGGAGACAGTGCCGGGCGACTTCGTCCACCACCGGAAACGGCACGCGTACGGCCGGCCGCGTCGGTCCGTCCGTACCGTCCCGCGCCGGATGCTCCACAGCGGTCACGTGGCCTCGCTCCTCCCCGTGTCGTCGTCCTGGGGGCCGGTTTCCTCCGGGGGTGTCGCCCTGAACCTCGGCTTGCGGAAGGCGATGCGAGCGGTTGGGGGGTCGGGCACGGGCTGGTCGGCGCCGGGGCCTCGCGCGGAGATGGTTTTCGCCCCCTCCGCCCCTTCCCTTCCCGTCGTCCCTGGAGGCTCCGCCCCCAGACCCTCGTATCGCGCTTCGCGCTCGCCCTCAAACGCCGGGCGGGCCGACATCGGCAACGGCGCCCTAGGCGCCTCGGAGCCGACCGCGGCCGTTCCGGAGGGCTCCCCGACGCTCACCAGCGCCGCGAACAGCCCGATCAACGCGAGGAGTTGGGCGGCGGGCCCGAACGCCCCCTCGTCCGCCGACACCGCTGACCCCGCTCCCGTCGTGGCCGCGATCCCCGTTCCGGTGAGGGCGAGGAAGGCGATCGGTACGAGAAGGGTGTGCCGGCGTCGGGCGAGCAGGGCGAGGGCCGGGACCAGGAGAGCGAAGAAGCCCGCGATCAGGATGCCGACCAGGGTGAGCGCGACCAGGCCGAGCCACGGGCCGGGCAGCGGCGGCACCGGCTGCGGCTCGTCGGGGTTGGGCGAGCGGCGCCGCCACAGCACGAGGCCCGCGAGCGCGGCCACGGCGACACCGCCGCCGATCAGCCCGGCCTCGTACGTCGTCGAGGGCTCGTAGGACAGCTTGACCGTGCCGCCCGCCCCGGACGGGATCTGCCAGCCCTGCTGCCAGCCGTCGAGCCGTACCGGCGTGAGGTCCTTGCCGTTCAGCGTGGCCTTCCAGCCGTCGTTGTAGTTCTCGTACGTCGTCAGGTAGGAGGCAGCGCCGGAGCCGACCCTCACCTCGCGGCGGTCGCCCAGCCAGTCACGTATCTTCAGCTCGCGCCCAGCGGTGGCCGCTCCAGCCTCCGTGACCGTCCCGCGCGTCAGTGTCACGTCCGTGAGGGTCAGCGGGCCCGCGTCGCCCGCCTCGATCCGGTGCGAGCCGCCCGTCAGCTCCACGGAGGCGTCTGAACGTCCTGGTTGACAGAGCGTCACATCCACCGGCCGACGCTCCACCAGATCCCGTACCGTCCCCTTCGCGCTCGTCTCGTACAGCTTTCCGTCGACCGAGACGACCGGACCCTTGCCGCACGGCAGCGAGAACGGCCGGGTGCCGGACGGCTGCGGGGTGCGGTACTGGTCGAGCGCCGGGATGTAGGCCTCCGTCAGGCCGACCGGCAGTTGCAGGTCGGCATCGGCGACCGGGTTGTGGACGGTCAGCGGGGCGGTCTCCGTGACGGTGATGTCGAGGTGGTCGGTGGTGAGGGGATCGAAGCGGGCCCAGCCGTTCTCGTCGACCCCGACGATCGCCGCGCCGTCCGGCGAGCTGATGTCGATCTTCGTCGGGCGGGTCGACAGACCGCCCGCCGGGGCGAGCACGATCGACGAGACCTGCTGCTTGTCCGGCCAGCTCAGGTGGATCGTCGGGTTGCCGCCGGCGATCCACGCGGTGGTCAGGTCGCCGTCGGTGAGATTGCGCGCCGACAGCCCCGCGCCGAGCTTCGCCGTGGAGTCCGCCGTCGCCGTGATCCGGCTCTGCTGCTCGGGCGCGACCTCGTAGAGCAGCTTGTCGAGATCCTCGCCAGGGATCGCAACCGCGCTCGCCTTCATCTCGTACGTTCCCGCCGTCGACGTCGAGAAGGCGCGGTGCAGGCCCGCCTCGGTGCCCGTCGGGGAGAGCCCGGTCGGATCGGCGGTGCGGTGCAGCGAGACGATCTCGGAGGAGGCGTCCGTGCCCGAGACGTCCGTCGGCAGCTTCAGCAGGCGCGTCACCTGGACGTCCGGGAGGTCGATCTCGGAGAAGCCCGCGCCGGTGAGAGAGGCGTGCGGCGCGGTCGAGTCGACGATCGTGATCTTCAGCCAACTCGTCGGCCCGGCGGGGGACTTGATCGACTGCTTCATGCCGTTCGCCTGGAGGTAACTCGTGCGGGAGCCCTTCTCCGTCTCCACCCGCACACGCGTCGGCGCCGACCGCACCCCGTCCTGCGGCAGCGGGGTGACCTTGAACGACGACGGCACGTCCACGGACCCCTCGAAGCGGATCCGCAGCCACTGCCCGTTCGCCGAGCCGGCGGCGCCCTCGGCCCACGCCGTGTCGGGGTTGCCGTCGAAGGCGTTCACGGGGTCGTACTGCGGGAGGTAGAACAGCCAGTTGCCGGTCGACGAGGCTGTCACCGAGTGGGCCCCGCGCAATTGTGCGACCGTCTGGTGCTGGACGCCCTTCGTCGGCAGGATCTGGTGCGGCTTCTCACCGGGGTCCTGCACGCTGTCGCTGTCGTTGCGCTGGTCGCGCGTGTAGGTGTACGAGGTGTTGGAGTTGACCAGCCCGAAGCGGGTGTCGGCGCGCCGCAGCCCGTCGCCCACCACCTGCACCTCCGAGGTGCCGAGCCCGGGATGGTTGTCGCCGGTCAGCACGGTGGCGCGGCCCCGCATCGACGGGTCGGCGGCCAGCGGGAGGAGCGATTCGGGGCCGCCCGACACGACGGCGGTGTCGGTGATCGGCTTCAGGCCGGCCTGCCCCGGCCTCGGCACCTCCTTGTCGGTCGGCTCGTAGATCTCCACGGCGCGCTGACGCGGATACAGGCCCTCGACCTGCAGGGGCGTGTCGTTGGCGATCCGCCCGCCGGTCATGATCGGCCCGAACCCGGTCACGCGCTGATACCCGGACTGCTCCAGCGTCCGCTTCACGGTCGCGGTGGGCACGTAACCGACCTGGTCGGGGTCCAGATCATTGCGTACGACGACGTAGTAGAGGCCCGCACGGCTCAAGTAGTCGGCGAGGCCGGGGATTTCGCCGCCCGCCATCAGTGCCTGCTCGACCGCGTCCATGGCGCGCCGGTTGCCGGGGGTGCCGAAGGGGACGTAGTCCCGTTCGGCCCAGCGGGAGTCGGCGAGTACGTCGAGGGGCTCGTCGATGGGGGATCCCCAGGTGTAGAGGCCGTGCGCGGTGGCGGGGACGACGAGGGCGCGGGAGTCGGGCGAGTACTTCTTCAGCCAGTCGGCCGTGCTGTGCCAGTACTTGGGCAGCTCCTGGAAGGAACCCGGCTGCAGGATCGACCCGTTGAGGTAGGGCCACGCGAGCCCGGGGACGACCAGGATCGCCGCGATCAGCGGGGCGAAACGGCGGCCGCGTACGTGGCGGGCGCCGCGTGTCCGGGAGGCGACCCCCACCAGATGGGCGAGGCCCAGGACGAGGGCGAGCGCGAAGCCCGTCTGGAACTTGTAGATGTTGCGGAAGGGGACGAGCCAGCCGTTCAGCCAGTCCTGGACCACACCGTGGAAGGGGGCGCCGAACGAACCCCCGTACCCGGCAAGGGTGATGAGTGCGACCGACAGCACGGTCAGTACGAGCCAGCGGCGCTCGGGCATGTCACGTCTCGCGAGTCCCGCGAGACCCAGCCCGGCCGCGAGCGCCGAGCAGACGATCACGATCACCGCGGAGGCGACGGTCCAGCCGGCCGGCAGCCAGGCCTCGCCGAAGTGCAGATAGGCGACCCAGTTGCCGGCGCCGCGCAGCGACTCGGTGGCGGACATGGTGGCGGTCGTCGTCTGTGACGTCTCCACGTAGGGAAGGAAGTTCTCGCCGTAGGCGCCCAGCAGCAGCAGCGCGATCCACCACCAGGCCGTCGCCAGGATCACCCCCGGCACCCACCAGGCGATCAGCTTGCGCTGCCGGGGGCCGCGCGGGCGGGAGAGGAGATACAGGCCGACGGGGAGCAGCGAGGCCAGGGTGGCGGCCGCGTTGACACCGCCCATGAAGGGCACCACGAGGGCCGACCGCAGGGCGGCCACGCGCGCGCTGTACCGCTCGCTCGTCAGTGGCAGCAGCACCCACGGGAGGAAGGCGCCGGGGAGAGCGGCGGCCGAGGTCGAGCCGACGACGATCGTGAAGACCGGCCACAGCGCGTACGCGACGGCGGCGAGCAGCCGGGACGCGCCGCTGCCGGTCCGCAGCCGCTCGGCCAGTCGCAGCGCGCCCCAGAAGGCGACGGACACGATGAGGGACAGCCACAGCCGCTCCGCCAGCCACACCGGGAGGTGGACCAGCTTGCACAGGCCGTAGAACGGCAGCATCGGCCAGGCGTAACCGACGTACTGGTCCTGGATGCCGCCGAAGCCGCCCCGGTCGTGCCACAACTGGCCCAGGTCGGCAAGGAACTGCCAGGGGTCGAGCGCGACACCGAGCTTGGTGTCGAAGGTCATCCGGCCGGGGTGCACGGCCAGGAACAGCACGAACACCACGGCCCAGAACCCCAGCAGCCACCGCTTCGATCGCGGGCCCTCCGGGGGGCCGGAGGTGGTCGCGCCCGGGCGGACGGCTGCCGGGGGAGGAGCCTGGACCGTGCTCGTCATGGTGGACACCGCCGGAGGATGAGGAGGAGGTTCCAGGTGGCGAACTCGCGCAGTCCCGGCGCCTTCGCGACGGCTCCCGCGAGGAACGGCCAGTAGCGGGAGCGCGCCGAGACGACCGTGACGTCGTCGCGGGCGCGCACCTGCCGCAGGGTGGTGCCGATGTGCACGGCGAAGAGGTTCTCGCCGAGGGTGTGCTTGGCGGGCTTTCCGGTACGGCGCCGGTAGCGGGCCCGCGCGCGCTCGGCCCCGAAGTAGTGCCAGGGCGCCCACTCGTGGCCGCCCCAGGGGGACAGCCAGTTGGTGAACGACACGTAGATCAGCCCGTCCGGGCGGGTCACGCGCACCATTTCGCTCAGGAATGTCTGCGGGTCGGCCACATGCTCGAGCACGTTGGAGGAGAAACAGACGTCCGCGACCCCGTCCGCCAGCGGCAGCAGATACCCGTCCGCGACGACCGCCGACTCCGGGGGCTTCGGCCCCAACTCCCGCACGTCCGGCTCGAACAGGTACGCGTTGGCCCCGCGACGCCGGAACTCCTCGGTGAAGTACCCGCCGCCACCGCCGACGTCCACGACGGTACGGTCCTTCACCGCGCCGTACGCCTCGACCTGGTCGACGGCGTCCCGCGCGAGCAGCGAGTAGCACGCCTCGGGGTCGTCCTGCTCCCGCAGAAAGGCCCGAAAGAGACCGAGCGAGCGCCGGAAGGAGGGATCCTTCCAACACGGCTTCCCGACGGCACCCACGGGGCGGGGCGTGACCGCGCCACCCGACTCGGCCTCGCCGCCGCCCGGGGCGACCCCACCGTCACCGGCGCGGGCTTGGCCGCGGCCTGCGGGGGGCTTGTTGCCGCCGAGGTCCTGCTCGCTGCCGCTGGCGCGGGGCTTGGTGTCGTCGGCGCGGGCTTGGCTGCGGTCTGCGGGGAGCTTGCTGTCGCCGACGTCCGGTGCGCTGCCGCTGGCGCGGGGCTTGGTGTCGTCGGCGTGGGGTTGGCTGCGGTCTGTGGGGGGCTTGCTGTCGCTGGCGTCCGGCTCGCTGCCGCTCGCGCGGCGCTCGCTGCCGCCGACGTCCGGCTCGCTGCCGCTGGCGCGGGGCTTGGTGTCGTCGGCGCGGGCTTGGCTGCGGTCTGTGGGGGGCTTGCTGTCGCTGGCGTCCGGCTCGCCACCGCTCGCGCCGGGTTGGCTGCTGTTCGCCTGGGTGTGGCTGCCGCCTGTGTCCGGTGCGCTGCCGCTCGCGCGGGGCTTGCTGTCGTCGGCCTGGGGTTGGCTGCCGTTCGCGTCAGGTCTGCCGCCGCTCACCTTGGGCTTGCTCCCACCGGCGGCGGGCTTGCTGCTGCTCGCGTGGGCTGGGCGGCCACCTGTGTCCAGTTCGCTGCCGCTCGCGCGGCGCTCGCTGCCGCCTGATTCCGGCTTGCTGCTGGTCGCGTCGGTTTCGCTGTCGTAGGCGGCCGGCTCCGTGCCGTTCGCGCGGGGCTTGCTGCCGCGCCCGTCCGGCTCCCGACCGTTCGCGCCGGGCCCGCCCGCGTCCGCGTCCGGCTGCCGGCCGCTCGCGGAGTGTCCTGTTTCCCGCGGGTGTGCCGGCTCCCGCAGGTGTGCCGGCGCCCGCGAGGGTGCTGGCTCCTGCGGGTGTGCTGGCTCCTGCGAGGGTGCTGGCTCCTGCCGGGGTGCTGGCTCCCGCGGGTGTGCCGGCGCCTGCGAGGGTGCTGCCACCCGCGAGGGTGCCGGCTCCCGCTTCGCGGGCAGCTCGTCGGTGTTCGTGTCGGGCCGCAGCGGGGGCAGGCCGGCGGGGGCGGTTCGGCGGGGTATGTCGGGATCCATGGGCGTCACCTCCGCCAGGAGGTGACCGCCTCCGCGGCCACCGCTCCGAACTGGCGGACCGTGTGGTTCCAGCGGTAGCGGGCCGCGTGGTCGCGGGCCGCCTTGCCCATGAGGGCGCGCCGGTGGGTGGACAGCGCGAGCGTGCACCAGGCCGCCGCGAAGGAGGACTCGCCGCGGGTCAGCAGGCCGGTCTCGCCGTCGACGACGGAGTCGCGCAGGCCGGGTACGTCGAAGGCGATGGCCGGCGTCTCGCGCGCGGCGGCCTCGGTGACCACCAGGCCCCAGCCCTCGACGG
Organism: Streptomyces sp. NPDC048415; assembly: GCF_040651675.1. Classification (NCBI taxonomy): domain Bacteria; kingdom Bacillati; phylum Actinomycetota; class Actinomycetes; order Kitasatosporales; family Streptomycetaceae; genus Streptomyces; species Streptomyces sp. NPDC048415. The sequence goes on from NZ_JBEZKJ010000007.1 coordinate 149,349, forward strand.
CGGACGGATGCAGCAGCAGCCACGCCGCGCACAGCAGCCGGTGCTTCTCGGCCTCGGAGACATGGCCGGTGAACTCCACGCCGGGCCCGGCGAGTTGCTCGAGGCGTTCGCGCTCCGGGCCGTCTCCGACGATCACCAGCCGACCCCCGGTGACCGGCCGCACCCGCTCCCACAGCCGCAGCAGCAGATCGATCCGTTTGTACTCGACCAGCCGTCCCATCGCCACGAACAGTGGTTCCGGCGAGCGGTCGGCGCGGGGCCCCGGCTCCTCGACCCCGTTGTGCACGACCCGTATGCGGTCCCGTTCCACCCCGATCGCGTGCAGGGCGTGTGCCGTCGACGGGGAGACGGCGACCAGGAGATTGTGGCGCTGCGCCCCGGCCAGCGCCCAGTGTTCGAGTCTTCGGCCGAGCCGGGCGGCGGGCGCAAGCGGCCCTGCGAACCGCATCTTCCACAGGTCCGTGTGGACATGGTTGACCAGGCAGAGCGTGGGACCGTGGTGCCACAGCGGCGCCAGATACGGCATGCCGTTGCACACCTCGACCAGCAGATCGCAGTCACCGACCTGGCGGTGGAACGCGGGGCGGGCGCGCAGAAAGTGACCCAGGTCGCCGCCCGCGGAGACGACCCGGTAGTCGCGGTAGGCCGCGGGCCCGCCGCACAGCAGGGTGACTTGGTGACCGAGCTGAGTCAGCCCTTCGGCCAGCCGGTCGACCAGGAGTTCGGAGCCGCCCGCCGCCGGATTTGCGAGATCGCGGCGGGCGAGGAAGACGATGCGGCGCGGATGTGGGGGCAGCGCCGGGGGGTACTGCGCGGCGCGCGGGAACGCGGTGCGCAGCGGGGAAGGCACGTGCTGGGGCATAGGTGCTCCAACTCGTCTCAGGGTGCGGAACTCAGTGTGGGGGGCGGGGCGAGGTGCGGATCTGTCATCTGTCGGTGGCGGTACCGCCGGCACCGGGAGGCGCCGGCGTTCACGTCCGGTGGGGTGACGTTTCTTCCGGAGTTCTTACGGTGGATGGCGCTGGAAAATCTGCTGAACTGTGGGAGTCGTGGGCCTTGGCTGTAACCGGGATGTGGGCGGGCTGTGCTCGGGTGGGGTTGGACAGTTTTCGCCCAGCCGTTCCCTGCGGCTACTCACCGAGGTGACAATTTCCGCCCTTTGTGGAGCTGACGGCACATCACATCGTGAGAGAAGGCGGGGACGACTCGGACGTATCGGGATCCGGGCGCCCGCGTACCACCAAAACGGCCCCCACCGCGGCGAGGACGAAACCCAGCGCACCGGCACCGATCGGCAAGGCCTGCCCCACCAGGCGCAGTTGACCGCTCTCGGTCTTCGCCTGTTTCACCTGGTCCTGCTGCGTTCCGGCGGTGAAGGCCAGCTTCTTGCTGTCCAGCAGCACCGCTGCGTCCTTCTTGGAGCCCGGGGCACGCAGCGTCCGGCGCGGGCCGACCTGGGCGTAGATCACCCGGCCGGTGCGCTGGTCGGCGACCAGCTCGATCAGATGGTTGGCGTACCACTCCTCGGCGAGCACCTGGCTGCGCTGCGGCTCACCGACGATCGCGCCGGGCACCAGCCGGCTCCCGGTCCGGGTGGCGGGGACGGTTCCGGTGAACCGGTACCCCTCGTACCCGCGGATCTTCTTCGTACCCTTGTAGTGCAAAGTCACCGTCGCACCAAGGGAGTTGTCCCACCAGCGGTATGCGCGTTTCTGCACGTCGAAGGGGAACTTCAGATACGCCTCGCCCTCGTAGTACGGGCTCTCCTTGCAGCAGTGCGCCGGTTCATTGGTCCTCCGGTCGGTCACCCAGCGGCCCGGCATGAACTCCAGGGCGTCGTGCGGGTCGGCCGCGGGCAGCGACTTGTCCGTGTCGACCGTCGTCGTCACGTCCCAGACGGCCTTTCCGCTGCGCTCACTGTCGGCGACGTCGCCGCGCACCACCTGGGTCACGGTGATCTTCTGGTCGGGGACGGTCTCGACCTTGTCGACGTCGAAGACGCTGCCCTTGCCGGTGTAGACGGCGGTGGTGTCGATGTCGATCGGGTTCACGGCGGCACGTGGTTCCACGTACCAGACGAGCATCGGGGCCAGCACGAGCAGGAAGGTGCCGAGGCCAAGAAGGATCAGGGAGACGGGTGAGACTTTCCGGCGCATCCGGGCACTCCAGGGGCGTGAGGAGGCTCGACGCACGGGTGATATCGGATGTTACGGGGTGATATGGATGCGTCGACACCAGGAGGGAAAGTGCACGTGCGGTATGGGCCGGGAACCGTAGGCGCACCCTTGACGGAGTGTCAATGCATTGTCGAGACTGAGGACTTGCCGGACGCGACCGGCGGGCCGCGACCGGGACCGGTGACCGGACGGGACCCTGAACCGGTGACCGAACGGGATCGGTGAACCGGATGGGACCGGAGCACCGGATGGGACCGGTGACCGGACGGGACCGGCGCACCGCCCCACCGGACGGATCCGGCATACGGGATTGGGCAGGGGCCGCAAAGCCGCATGACCACGGCTGCGTGGTGTGCCGGGGTGGGGACGACCTCCGACAGAGAGGCTGACCCTGCGATGTCCAGACTGCTCGCCGCCGCACTGACCGTGGCGGCCGCCGCCGCGCTCGCCGTGGGCGCCGCCCTCGGCATCGTCGCGCTGCTCGACGCGACCCCCGACCAGCCGAACACCCCGCTGATCACCTACGAGCATGCCGACCAGGAGCGCTGACCGTGCCGAGCCGGAGGGTTGCGGCGGAGGCGGCCCCAAAGGTGCGGGCTCGCCCGGGAACCGTCATCGTGCGCTCGGCCTGGCATGACGTCCCCCGTCTCCAGGTGCGCCAGTTCGCGGCGATCGCCATGGCCGAGGCGCCCGCGCTCGCCGAGGAGATCCTGCGTGAGATCCGCCGCGAGTACCCACAGCTGCCCCTCGTCCTCGACGACTCCGGCGAGCCGATGGCCCTGGTCGGCATCCGCCGCGCCATCGAGGTCTTCGTGCAGCATCTGGAGACGGCGGAGGGCCGCCCGCGCGTCCACCCCGAGGTCTTCCAGGAGTTCGGCCGGGGCGAGGGCCTGCACGGCCGCAGCCTCGACGCCCTCCAGGCGATCTACCGGCTGGGCGTCAGGCTCGCCTGGCGCCGCTTCGCGGAGATCGGGCAGCGGGTCGATATCCCGCCACCGGCGATGTACGAGCTGGTCGACGCGGGATACGAGTATCTGGACGGCCTGGTGGACCAGTCCGTACGGGGATACGCCGAGGCCGCGGCCCGGCAGGCCGGGGAGCGGCTGCGCCTGCAGCGCCGCCTGATGGAGTTACTGCTCGCCGAGCACCACCCCCGCGGCGACCCGGCCGAGGCGCTCGTCGAACGCGCCGCCCGCGTCGGCTGGCCGCTGCCCGATCGGGTCGCCGTCGGCGTGCTGCTGCGTCCCGCCCGGGAGGCCGTCGCGCCGGCCGTCGGACAGAGCGTGCTGCTCGACATGGAGTACGAGCAGCCCCGCATGGTCGTGCCCGAGCCCGACGCGGCCGGGCGCCCTGAGCTGCTGCACCGGGCGCTGACCGGCTGGTCCGGTGCCATCGGACCCCCGGTGCCGCTGGCCGACGCGGCGAAGTCACTGCGCTGGGCCGAGGCCGCCGTACGGCTCATGGAGCGGGGGCTCCTCCCCGCCGGGGAGGTCCTGCACTGTACGGAGCACACGGAGGCCCTGGTTCTCCTCCAGCCCGAGGAGCTGATCGACGACCTCGCCCTGCGGTGCCTGGCTCCCCTCGCGCACTGCGGTCCCACCCACGGGCGCCGGCTCGCCGAGACGCTGCTCGCCTGGCTGGAAACACGCGGTGGCGCACCCGAGGTCGCGGCCCGGCTCGGGGTGCATCCCCAGACGGTCCGCTATCGCCTGCGCCAGATCCGCGAACTGTGGGGCGACGAGATAGACAACCCCGACCGGCGCTTCGAGCTCGAACTGGTGCTGCGGGCGCAACGGCTGCGGGGCGAACTGGGCGATCCCCGCGCCCGCCGCTGAGGGGCCCCGGAACGCACCCCGCCCCCACCCATTGCCCGCCGTAGCCCACTATGACTAGCCTGTGTTCGTCATGCCGATCGTCTGTTGAAATTTCGAACATAGGGAGGGGGCCGGTTGTGGGACGCCTCGTACCTGCCGTGACCCGAGCTCTGGACATCATGGAGCTCTTCCTCGACGGGGACGGGACTCTCTCCGCCCCCGACATCGTGCGCAAGCTGCAGCTGCCCCGCACCACCGTGCACGAGCTGGTCACCACGCTCGCCGCCCGCTCGTACATCGTGCAGGTGCCCGGACAACCGGGACGCTACCGGCTCGGCGTACGCCCGTACCAGCTCGGCAGCCGCTACGCCGAGCAGCTGGACCTCGCCGCCGAGGGCCAGCAGGTCGCCCGCTCGGTCGCCGAGACCTGCGACGAGACCGTGCACGTGGCCATCCTCGAGGGCACCGACGTCATCTACATCGCGAAGGTCGACTCCACGCACGCCGTGCGCATGGTGTCGGCGGCGGGCCGCAGGCTGCCCGCGCACTGCACCTCCGTCGGCAAGATGCTGCTCGCCTCGCTCCCCGAGCCGGAGCTGAGCTCCCGCATCCCCGACGACGCCGACCTCGTCGCGATGACGCCCAACAGCATCACCGAGCCGGGCGCCCTGCGTGAGGCCCTCGCCGAGATCCGGCAGCGCGGCATCGCCGTGGAGAGCCGCGAGTCCAATCCGGACGTCAGCTGTGTCGCCGCCCCGGTGCGCGACCGCACAGGGCGGGTCGTCGCCGCGTTCTCCATCTCCGTACCGATGATCCGCTGGAGCGACGAGCGCCGCGCCGAACTGGAGCAGCTCACCGCCAAGGGTGCCGCCGAGCTGTCCGAGCGGCTCGGGCACCGGAGCGTCGTATGACGGCCGTCGAGGTCGCGGTCCGCGCGGAGGCTGCCCTCGGCGAGGGGCCGACCTGGGACCCGGGCGAACAGCGGCTCATCTGGGTCGACATCCTCGGCTCCCGGGTCCACACCTACGACCCCGGCTCAGGGCATCGCACGGTCATGGCCACCGAGCAGCACGTGGGCGCCGCGAAGCCCCGCGCGGGCGGCGGTCTGGTCGTCAACCTCGTTGACGGCGTGGCGACTTACGGCCCGGAAGGCTTCCGGTGGCTGCACCGGGAGGTCGTCCCCGGCCGCCGGGCGAACGACGCGGCGGTGGCGCCCGACGGCTCGCTGTGGTGCGGCACCATGCGCTACGACGAGGCGCCCGGCGGCGGAACCCTGTCCCGGATCGCCCCGGACGGCACCGTACACACGCTCCTCGACGATGTGGCCGTCAGCAACGGCACGGGCTGGAGCCCGGACGGCCGGCTGGTGTACTACATCGACTCGCCGACGCGCCGGATCGATGTGTTCGATGTGAGCGGGGGTCAACTGACGGTGAATAGACGGCAATTGGCTGCCATCGACGAAGGCGACGGATTCCCCGACGGGCTCACCGTCGACGCCGACGGCTGCGTCTGGGTGGCCCTGTGGGACGGCGGAGCGGTGCGCCGCTACACGCCGGACGGAGCCCTCGACCGCGTGATCGAGCTTCCCGTCCGCCGCCCCACCGCCTGCGCGTTCGGGGGCCCCGACCTGGCCGACCTCTACATCACGACAGCCCGTACGGGCCTGGACGCCCCGCACCCGCTCTCCGGCTCGGTGCTGGTCGTCCCCGGCGCCGGAAAGGGCCTGCCGCAGCCCGCGTTCGCCGGCTAGGGCCGCTCCGCGATGTCCCTGCCCACCGCCCGGGCAGGGACATCGGCGTCTCCGACGTCCGATATCCCGCACGCCGTTCGAAAGTTTTGCGCAACCCATTGACGCGGAAGCGCTTCGATTTTACGGTCCCGTTCGATGTTGCGATCACCTATCGAAATCTCGAACAGTAAGGGCAGGGCATGGGACGACCTGGCCTGAATCGCAGGCAACTCCTGGCTGGAGTAGGCGGGTTGACAGTCGCCGGCAGCCTCGGTTTCGCCGCGCTCGGCACCGGCGCGGACGCACTCGCGTCCAGCGCGAGCACCCGCGTCCGCTACTGGAACCTCTTCAGCGGCGGCGACGGCTACAACATGATCGCGATGCTGGACGCCTTCCGTAAAGCGAACCCCGACATCGACGTGAAGGATTCGACCCTCCAGTGGGGCAATCCGTACTACACCAAGCTCGCCATGGCGGCCTCCGGCAGCCGTGCGCCCGACCTCAGCGTCATGCACCTGGGGCGTGTCACCGGCTTCGCGCCGGGGCGGCTCCTGGATCCCTGGGACATGGACCTGCTCACCAAGTACGGCATCCGAGAGCAGGACTTCAACCCGGCGCTGTGGAAGCGCGCCGTGATCGACGGCAAGCTCTACGCGCTGCCCCTCGACATCCACGCCCAGCTGTCGTTCTACCGCAAGGACGTCCTGAAGAAGGCCGGTCTCCTCGGCGACGACGGCCGCATCGTCCCGATCACCTCCACCAAGGAGTGGTTCGACGCCCTGAAGGCCGCCAAGAAGGTGACCAAGAAGGGCCTGCAGACCGTCGGCATCCACGCCAACGACCAGAACTTCGCCTGGTGGTTCTTCGTCGCCTTCTACACCCAGCTCGGCGGGAGCTACTTCAACTACGCGATGACGGACGTCGTCTTCGACGAGGACAAGGCCACCCAGGTCCTGGAGTTCCTGCGCCGGCACATCACCGACGGGTACGCCATCGCCGGCGCGGCCGACGCCGAGCAGTTCATGAACGGCTCGCCCTTCGTCTGGGAGGGCAACTGGTCCGTGCCCGTCTACTCGGGCGCGAAGATCGAGTACGGCGCGACCCCACTGCCCCCGGTCTTCGGCAAGCAGGCGACCCACGCCGAGTCGCACTCCTTCGTCCTGCCGCACCAGTCTGGCCGGGGCGGCGCCTCGAACGAGGGCGCGCACCGGCTGGCCGCGTACATCGTCAAGAACGCCCTCGCCTGGGCGGCGGGCGGCCACATCCCCGCGTACACGCCGACCCTCGAGTCCGCCGCGTACAAGAAGCTCACCCCGCAGAACGAGTACGTCTCCGCGATGTTCCACCAGGCGACCGAGCCGAAGGCGTGGTTCGCGGGCTCCACCGGCACGCTCGCCGCCCGCATCGGGCCCGTCGTCGCCTCCTCCAACCTCGGCTCCGCGAAGCCGGCCGCCGCCGCCCACAGCATGAAGAACGTGCTGGAAAAGCTGCTGGCCATGAAGAACCCGATGGACGGCCACACCGCCGCGCAGACGCAGGGAGGTGCCGCATGACGACGACCAGCGCCGGAGCCACGCTCGCGCCCGCCTCGAAGCGGATCCGTTCCACCAGCGCCGGGAACACGGACAGCCTCCGGGCCCGCACGGGGCGCAGGCTCCAGCACGGCGGCTGGTTCATCGCGCCGTTCCTCGTCCTGTTCGCCCTCTTCGTGATCTGGCCGGTCCTGCGGGGCGTGTACCTGAGCTTCACCGACGCCAACGTCTCGGGCGTCGGCGCCAACTTCACCGGCTGGGACAACTACCGCGAGGCCTTCCACGACCCGCTGGTGTGGAACTCCCTCGGCCACAGCGCCTACTTCACGCTTCTGGTCGTGCCCTGCATCACCGTCCTCGCCTTCCTGATGGCGATGCTCGCCCACCACATCGAGCGCGCCAAGTGGCTGTGGCGGCTGTGCTTCTTCGCCCCGTTCCTGCTGCCGTCCACGGTTGCGGGAAACCTGTGGCAGTGGCTGTTCAACCCCGGTACCGGGATGGTGAATTACGTCCTGGGCATCGACACGGCCTGGCTCACCGAGAAGTCCACGGCCATGCTCGCCGTGGTCATCTGCACCCTGTGGTGGACGGTCGGCTTCAGCTTTCTCCTCTACCTCGCCGCCCTCCAGTCCATCCCCGACCACCTGTACGAGGCCGCCAAGCTGGACGGGGCCAACGCCTGGCACCGCATGGTGCACATCACCCTGCCGATGCTGCGCAACATCACCGGGCTCGTCATCGCCCTGCAGATCCTTGCCTCGCTCCAGGTCTTCGACCAGGCCGTCGTGATCTACGACTTCGGCCCCGGGCCCGAGGAATCGACGCGCACCTTCGTCCAGTACACCCTCGAAGAGGGCTTCACCAGCTACCGCGTGGGCTATGCCTCCGCGATCTCCATCATCTTCTTCGTGATCATCGCGTCCGTCGCCCTCGGCCGGATGTGGCTGCTGCGCAAGCGTGAGGAGGGCGTGCGATGACCGCCACGCAGATTCGCGTCAAGACCCGGAAGCCCTGGACCCCCAGCCAGATCGTCCTCACCCTGCTCGGTGTCGCCGTCTCTGCGGTGTGGGTGGCGCCGCTGGCCTGGGCCCTGTTCACCTCCCTCAAGTCGGAGACCGAGGCCGTCGAGGTGCCGCCGCACTGGCTGCCGAAGGTGTGGACGGTCCAGGCCTGGAAGGCCATCTTCGAGACCGGCAACATCACCAATTGGTTCGTGAACTCGTTCGTCGTCTCCGTCTGCGTCACGGCCATCGTGCTGGTGGTCAGCGCCCTCGCCGGCTACGGCTTCGCGCGCACCGAGTTCCGCTTCAAGGGCGCCCTGATGGGCCTCGTCATGGCGGGGCTCATGGTGTCGCCCGCCGTCCTCGGCGTGCCCCTGTTCACCACGGTCCAGCAGATGGGGATGGTCGACACCTACTGGGGCATGATCCTGCCGCAGTGCGCGCCCGCCGCCATGGTCTACATCCTCTACAAGTTCTTCCAGGGCATCCCGAGGGAGCTGGAGGAGGCCGCCTTCATCGACGGCGCGGGCCGCTGGCGGGTCTTCTTCACCATCATCGTGCCGCTGTCGCGCCCGTCGCTCTCCGCGGTCGGCATCTTCACCTTCATCGCGTCCTGGAACAACTTCCTGTGGCCGTACATGGTGACCAACAACCCCGACCTGATGACCATGCCGAACGGCATCGCGACCGTCATGAACTCCTACGGCATCCAGTGGGCCCAGCTCATGGCCGGCGGCCTCATGGCGGGCCTGCCGCTGATCATCGTCTTCGTCTTCTTCCAGCGCCAGATCGTCGCCGGTGTCGCGCACACCGGTCTCGCGGGCCAGTAACTCCCGAGAGGAGACACACAGTTGAAGCGCCTCAGACTCGCGACCCTGCTCGCCGCCGCCGTCATCGCCCTGCTGCCGACCACCGCCCAGGCCCACGTGACCTACCCCGACCCTGGGCCCCTCACCGGCCAGCAGATCATCCACGACCCCACGGTCATCCACCTCAAGTCCGGCGGATACGTCGCCTATTCGACGGGTGGCGTCATCGGCGCCCGCCTCTCCAAGGACCGCGTCCAGTGGGACGACGCGGGCAACGCCTTCGCGGCGCCGCCGAGCTGGTGGTACGAATACAACTCCACCGGCGACCCGTGGGCACCCGACATCTCCTACCGCGACGGCCGCTACTGGCTGTACTACGCGGTCTCGTCCTGGGGCACCAACCATTCCGCGATCGGAGTGGCTACCTCCCCGAGCGGCCTGCCCGGCACCTGGACCGATCACGGCAAGGTCTTCACCTCCGGGACGACCGACACCTGGAACGCCATCGACCCGGCGATCACCAGGGCCGACGGCAAGCTCTGGATGGCCTTCGGCTCCTACTGGACCGGCATCCGCATGGTCCGACTCGACCCGAGGACCGGCAAGGCCATCGAAGCCGCCACCGTCCACCACCTGGCGACCCGCCCGGACGCGCCGTACGCGGTGGAGGGCCCGTACGTCGTCAAGCACGGCCGCTACTACTACCTCTTCGCCTCCTACGACGCCTGCTGCGCCGGCGTGAACTCCACCTACAAGATCCGGGTCGGCCGCTCGACCTCGGTGACCGGCCCGTACGTGGACAGCACGGGTACGCCCATGCTGGAGGGCGGCGGCGACCTGCTCCTGGCCGGACACGGCCGCTACGTGGGCCCGGGCGGCGAGTCGGTCTTCAAGGACAAGGGGCGAGACGTCCTGGCGTACCACTACTACGACGCCGAGGACTCGGGCACGCCGAAGCTGGGCCTGAACACGCTGAGCTGGGACAAGAACGGCTGGCCAAGCGCCGGTTAGGGGCGCGGGGCTGTGCCCATGTGCGGCTCCGCCGCGTGGGCGCGATCAGCCACGAGGAACCCGCAGTCGCCCACGCAAACAGAACCACTCCACGCAACAGAACCACTCCACGCAACAGAACCACCTCATGCACATGCCACGAAGGGAAATCATGCGCACCGCCCGCTTCGCCCTTGACCCCTCCTTCACCATCGGGGAGGTCGACCCCCGTCTCTTCGGATCCTTCGTCGAACACCTCGGCCGCTGCGTCTACACCGGCATCTACGAGCCCGGCCACCCCTCGGCCGACGAGGCGGGCCTGCGCGAGGACGTGCTGGAACTGGTCCGCGAGCTCGGTGTCACCGCGATCCGCTACCCCGGTGGCAACTTCGTGTCCGGCTACAAGTGGGAGGACTCGGTGGGCCCGGTGGAGGAGCGGCCCCGCCGTCTCGACCTCGCCTGGCGCTCCACCGAGTCCAACCGCTTCGGGCTCAGCGAGTACATCGCCTTCCTGAAGAAGATCGGCCCGCAGGCCGAGCCGATGATGGCGATCAACCTCGGCACGCGCGGAGTGGCCGAGGCCCTGGAACTCCAGGAGTACGCCAACCACCCGTCGGGAACGGCTCGTTCTGACCTCAGGGTGGCGCACGGCGACAAGGATCCGTTCGGCATCCGGCTGTGGTGCCTGGGCAACGAGATGGACGGCCCCTGGCAGACCGGTCACAAGACCGCCGAGGAGTACGGCCGTCTCGCCGCCGAAACGGCTCGCGCGATGCGGCAGATCGAGCCGGACCTCGAACTCGTAGCGTGCGGCTCCTCCGGTCAGGGTATCGAGACATTCGCCGAGTGGGAGGCGACCGTGCTTCAGGAGACGTACGACCTCGTCGACTACATCTCTCTGCACGCCTACTACGAGGAGACCGACGGCGACCGGGACTCCTTCCTCGCCTCCGCCGTCGACACCGAGTCTTTCATCGAGAACGTGGTGGCGACCTGCGACCACGTGGGCGCCCGTCTGAAGTCCAAGAAGAAGATCAACCTCTCCTTCGACGAGTGGAACGTCTGGTACCAGAGCCGGCCCAACCCGCACCCGGTCGAGGACTGGCAGGAGGCCCCGCGCCTGCTCGAGGACGTCTACTCCGTCACGGACGCGGTCGTCTTCGGCTCCCTGCTCATCGCGCTGCTGCGGCACGCGGACCGGGTGACCGTCGCCTGTCTCGCTCAGCTCGTCAACGTCATCGCGCCGATCATGACGGAGCCGGGTGGGCCGGCCTGGCGGCAGACGACGTTCTTCCCGTTCGCGCAGGCCGCGCAGTACGGACGCGGTCAGGTCCTCGACGTACGGGTGGAGTCGCCGACGTACGAGACGAAGAAGTACGGCGAGGCGGATCTGCTGCACGCCACCGCCGTGCGCGCCGAGGACGGCTCGGTCACCGTCTTCGCCGTCAACCGCAGCCAGACCGAGCCGCTGCCGCTCGAAGTCTCGCTGAGCCGACTGGGGTTGACCACGGTCGTCGAGCACAGCGCGCTCGCCGACGCGGACCCGGACGCCACCAACACCCTCGACGACCAGGAGCGCGTCACTCTCCACCAGGTCGAGGGGACCACCCTCCAGGACGGCACGCTCAGCGCCGTCCTGGAGCCGCTGTCGTGGAACGTGATCCGGCTGAGCTAGCCCGTGTGAGCGCGGCCGGGGGAGTCCACCGCTGTCACCGGTACTCCTCCGGCGGCGCTGCCCAACAGCGTCAGCTTCACCTGGCCGGGACCCGCGGGTGTGGTTCCGTCGGACAGGACAGCGAGGGCTAGTGTGTTGAGCCCCCGTGTGCGCAGCACCCCGTTCGGCAGGACGAAGGTGTGCTGGGGACCCACGTCGTTGATGTACTGGCCCATGTTCCAGCCGTTCAGGAAGATCTGGACGCGGTAGGCGCGCGCCGGGTCGTCGGTGAGCGTGAGCCCGATCGAGGCGTCCACGCCGGCGTCGACGGCGAGCCGGAAGCCGGTGCGGTACCAGGTGACGCCCTGCCGCCGCTCGGCGCGCGGAAAGTCCACGACCTTCCAGTCGCCGTCCGAGAACCCCGGCAGGTGCCAGCCGTGGCGCTCCCCGTACAGCCCCCCGTTGTTGAGCGGACCACGCACCGGATCGGGGGACACCTCTCCCTGGATACTCCAAGTCAGCGCGGGCGAAGCCCCCTCGAAGGTCACGGCCGTCAGTCCCCGGGCCACCTTGTGGGTGTCCCGCGCCGCTCCGTCCTCGTCGTGCTGCATACGCCGGACGAGGACGGACAGGACATGCGGGCCGCCGCCCCTGACGGCCTCCGGCTTGACGGGGAAGGTGGCCGTGGCGGCCCACGTCCCCTGCCGGACCGTCTTCTTGTCCGGCACCGGCATCCGGTGCGTCCCCAGCGGCTTTCCGTCCAGCCACGCCATGAGCAGCCCCTGCGCGCCCGAGATGTACGACAGCGATACGGACTGCGCCCCGCCCCCGTCCGTGAAGCGCCCCCGGTACCAGACATCCCCGTAGTGGAAGCCGTAGTCGTCGGCGAACAGCACGGGCTGCCCGGCCGGTACGGGGGTGACGCTGTGGGAGGTCTTCTTGTTGGCGGGCTTCCACTTCGCGTCGTCGTAGTCGGCGGCGGACTCCGGATTCTCGGCCGAACGGCGCCAGTTGGTCAGCGCGGGGAGCTGGACACCGGATACGCCGGGCAGCGGCTGCACGGCCCGCAGGCTCCCGGACTTCGTGGCGCGCGACTGCAACGTGCCCTGGTTCCACACCACTTCAGTCGCCCCGCGCGGCCCCCAGACCTCCAGATCCGCCGCCTCGACCGTGTCCCCGGTGAGATGGACGGTCGTGCCGCGCAGGGCCGCTGTGCGCACCAGCGCCGGGCCGCGCACCAGCACCGGGCCCGACGGGGTGTCGTGCCGCCACAGCCGTCCGGAGGTCTCGTCGTCGGCGAGCAGCAGCAGGAGGGGCGCCGAGGTGCCGCCGCCTTCCACCAATACCCGAGTGAGCCCGCGCAGTTGGGCGTGTACGCACAGCGCCCCATCCGCGTACTCGTGTTCGACGCTCCCCTCCAGCACGGTGACCGTCGGCTCGCTCGCGCACTCCAGCGCGGTCCGCGTCGACTCGCCCGGCCGCCCTGTGAACACGGCGATGTCCTGACGCCCGGCGGTGAGCCACAGCATGGGCTGCGCCGTGGAGTACCTCAACGTCCGCCGCCCGAGGCAGATGTGGGTGGCGAGCAGGCGGGCGTCGAGGCCGGGGAGCGGCACGGGGAGGGTCGTCCCGGCGAGCGGCACGGAGGCGACGATCTCACTGGGGCTGTCATTGCGCAGCACGTAGACATGCGCCTTCGTGTCCGGGTTGACGAGGTGGTACGCCTTGACGCCGAGGGCGGCAGCGGTGTCGCCGACCGTGACGTCCTCGGCGCGGTCCAGCTTCGCCAAGTCGGGCGCCGAGTGGAGCAGTTGGCCGATCTGGTGCATCGGGATCAGCTTGGCGGTGGCCTGCCGGGCCTCGTCGAGGGCGGCCCCGTAGTCGTACGACGTGTAGACGATCGGCGCGGGCAGCCAGCCCCAGGAGGTGCCGCCGAAGGTCATGTAGACGTTGTGGACCTTGATGCCGTTGGCGAGGTTGGTGAGGTAGAAGCGCCGCTCGTACGCCGCGTCCCGGGTCCGTCGCGACTCCGCGTACCCCTTGCCGTCGAACTCCGCCCCGCCCCACGGATCGAACCACCCGCCCCCGAACTCGGCCAGGAATCCGGGGGTCTGGGGGCTCGCGGTCGAGCCGCCCTTCGTACCGCCGATGCCGAAGTAGCCCCAGTCGGGCGGAACCGTGTCGGGTGAGGGATAGCCGTCGAAGGCGTACAGGTAACGCCCCCTCTCGCCGACCGAGTCGAAGGTGTCCGGCGCCCAATAGCCGTTTCTGCCCTTGTCGTTGTGGAAGAGCGGTACGTCGATGCCGTCCGAGCGGACCTTCGTGTACAAGTGGGTCATGTAGTCGCGGCCCACGGGGCTGCTGACATTGTTCGCGTACTCGTTCTCCAGCTGGTACAGGACGATCGTGCCGCTGCCCTTGGTGTACAGGTGCCGGGCGGCGATCCGGTCGACGGCGGTCAGCCACTCGTCCACGTACTTCAGGTAGGTGGGGTCGGAGGTGCGGGCCGTGCCCTTGGTGACGGTCAGCCAGCCGGGGAAGCCGCCCGCGTCGACCTCGGCGTTGATGTACGGGCCGGGCCGCAGGATGACGTACAGACCGGTCTCGGCGGCGGTCCGCAGGAACAGGTCGAGGTCGCGGACGCCAGAGAAGTCGTACGTGCCGGGAGCGGGGGAGTGGTAGTTCCACGACACATAGACGCTGATCGTGTTGTAGCCGTGCGAGCGCAGCTTCTGCAGGACGTCCCGCCATAGGGACGGACTCGGCAGCCGGAAGGGGTGGACCTCGCCGGACCAGAGCACGAGGCGCTTGCCGTCGATCAGCATGGAGTAACGGTCGAAGCCGACGGTGTGCGCCTTGCCGTCCGCCGCCGACGGCCCGGGCGCCGGCCCGGTGGGAGCGGTGTGCCCGCGTCCGGCGGCGCTCGCTTCACCGTTCCCGCTGCCGCTCAGCGAGAGACCGAGCGCTGCGCTACCGGCGAGTGCGCTGAAGGTACGTCTGCTCAACACCATGCGAAGTCCTCCCGGAACAGCGGCGCGGGTGCGGCCATTGTCCACGTATATGAGGATCTTGGCGCAGGGGATTAGGCGGTACGGGGGTACGGGGCTCGCCGCCCGGGGAACGGCTGTGTCCACGTCCCCGGAGGACCGGCTCCGTCGGCGAATCCTCCTCACCCGGCGCGTGACCCGGCCGCTACTGGATGCCGAGGAACTCCTCCAGGATGGGCAGCAGGAAGGGTGTGCGCTGCATGAGGGCGATGTGGGTCGTGGCGGGCAGGACGGCCAGGCGCGCGTCGGGGATGAGGCGGTGCATCTCGGCGGCGTGCTCGACGCGGACGAAGTCCGTGTCGCCGATGACGAGGAGGGTGGGGGCTGTCAGGGCGCGCAGGTCCTCGGGGGTCCAGGGGAGCGGGGCGTGGGCCGCTGCCGTGGTCCTGGTGAGGAAGTCCTGGAAGTGCTCCGGATGCGGGGCGGTGCGCGTGTAGGCGTCGGCCATCTGCTGGAAGTCGGCCTGGCTGGGCAGACGGGGCGAGGTGAAGTCGGGGGTGCGGACCTCGTCGTGGTAGCCGTCCTGGGTGAACTGGGTGGAGGCCAGTACGAGGCGGCCGACGCGCTCGGGGTGACGTGCGGCGACCTCCAGGGCGGTCAGACCGCCCAGGCTGAAGCCGAGGAAGTCCGCCTGCGGGATGCCGAGTTCGTCCAGCAGCGCCACCACGTCCGAGGCCAGGTTCGCAACGGTGATGTCGCGGTCGATGTCGGCGGTGTGACCGTGGCCCTGCAGTTCCGGGGCCACGACGTGCCGGGTACGGGCCAGTGCCGGAAGGATCGCTCCGAAGGCCAGATCGACGGTCTGGACCCCGCCGTGCAGCAGCACCAGCGGGCGCTGAGGCCCTGGAGCGCTGCCGTGCACCTCGTAGTACATCTCCAGGCCGTTGACCTTCGCATAGGCGGCCTCGGGGGTCTGAGTCGGGTCTGCGGGGTTCACGGTCATCACGTCCGTCCTGGTGGGGTGCTGTGCCGACACTAGTGAGACCGGGCGGACGCGACGAACTCATCGGTCGTGCGCGGGGCGGCCCGGGGCGTGCCGGGCCGCCCCTTCTTCCGTGGGGGGAAGGTGTGCGGGTCAGCCCTGTTCGATGCCCAGGGTCAGCGTGCCTGAGTAGCCGGACGCGGCCGAGCCGCCCAGGGCCGTCAGGGTGAGGAGGCCCGAGGCGGCGCCTGCGTCGTCGTAGACGGAGTCCTGGGCGAGGGTGGTGCGGGTGACCGTGTTGGTGGAGTACGGGGAGACCTTGGCCATCGCCGTCGTCACCGTCTCGCTGAAGAAGAGCTGGCCGGTGTGGAGCTCCTGACCGCCGGTGAAGGAGCCGTCGGAGGTGAGGGTGACGCCGGTGCGCACCTTCACGTGGATGTGCACACAGCGGCCTCTGTACCAGCCGGGGTAGATCGTCGTGATGTTCGCGACGCCGCTCGAGTCGGTGAGGACGCCGCCGCGCAGGAACGTGCCGTCGTCCGCCTCGTTGTGGCCGTTGTTGCCGACGAAGCCCGAGTACTCGCCGAGCGCGTCGGAGTGCCAGATCTCCACGAGGGCGTTGCCGATCGGGGCGCAGGTGTCGTCGTCCACGACGGTGAGCGTGAGCTTGAGGGGGGCGCCCGCCTTGCCTTCCGTGACGTCGGAGCGGACGAGTTGTCCGTCGAGGTAGTAGGGGCCTTCGGTCATCTCCTTGGTGAGGGTGCAGACGGCCGCCGCGGCGGCGGGGGCGGCATCCGCCGCGTCGGCTGCGGGGGCTTCAGGTGCTGCGGCGCCCACGGCCAGTGCTGCGGCCGTGGCGCCCGTGGCGATCAGTACGGTGCGGCGCCCGATCGGGGCTTCTGAAGTGTCTGTCATGGACACGGCACCGTAGGAGGGGATGCTGTTGGTCAGCTGTCAGTCATGCAAAATGACGAGGCGTCAAGTTCCTTGCCGGACAAGGCTCCGTGGGCCACGCATGTTCAGCCGGCCACTGCCGCCGGGGCCCGGTGACGTACCGTCCGGCAAGACCCTGTGTGCGGAGGTCGAGCTGCCGGGGTGGCCGGCCCTGGTCAAGCGGTCGAGCGGCCCGTGCGTGTCCGGTCAGCCCCCCGTCTGCGCGATCGAGGCCAGTACCCTCCCCGGATCGCCGCCCGGGGCCACCGCCGTGCCGATCTTCGACCTGATCGCCGCCGACACCCGTGACCAGCTTGTCTCGGAGAGCGGGTAGAGGTCCATGTTGCCGAGTGCGTCCAGGCCGTTCCACAGGGTGCGGTACTGCTTGTCGGCGCGCATGGCCGAGCTCACAGGCGCGGTGACGGGCAGGAGCTGGTATTCGGCGGCCTGCTCGGTGACGTACTTGTCGCCGTACAGGAAGTCGAGGAACTGACCGGTCTGTTCACGGTGTCCGGCCGATTTGAAGGCGATGGTCCAGTCGGCGGTGCCCATGGTCGGGACCTCCTTGCCGGTGCGGCTCGGCAGCGGGACGGTGCCGTAGGGCACGTTCAGCGAGGAGTCCTCGATCTGGCGCATCAGGGAGAGCGGGGCGTTGACCATCCCCGCCTCACCGTTGAGGAAGGCCTCAAGCGCCGCGTCGCGGTTCAGCTCGGCCGGAGCGACCGGGCCGGTGAGCCCCGCTTCGACGAGGCGGGACTTGAGCCACTTGAGCGTCGACACATTGGCGTCGGAGGTGAAGTCGTAGCCGCCGGTGCTGTCGGTGTAGCCGCCCTCTCCGGCCAGCAGCCAGCCCAGCGTCTCCGCCTCCGCCTCCTCGGGGCCGAGAGGCAGCGCGATCGGGTACTTCACGCCCTGCGCCCTCAACACCCGTGCGGCGACGAGGAGTTCCTGCCAGGTGGTGGGCGGTTCGAGGCCGGCCTGACGGAAAAGGTCCTTGTTGTAGTAGAGCAGCCGGGTGCTCGCGGTGAACGGCAGCCCGTACTGGGTGCCTTCCACCTTCCCGGCCTCGGCGAGGCTCGGCACGAACGCGCCCTGCACGGGGATCGACAGCAGCTCGTCCGCCGAGTAGAGCAGGCCCTTGGCGGCGTACTCGGCGAAGCTGTCGGTCTGTACGACGTCGGGCGCCCTGCCCTGCTTCACCAGCTCGGCGACCTTCGCGTCCACGGTGCCGGCGGGGTAGACCTTCGCGACTACACGGACGCCCGGGTGGGAGGTCTGGAAGGCGAGTCCGACCCGGTCCCAGTAGCCCAGCGAGTTCTTGTGGACGCTGTCGCCGTAGTTGGTCGCGACGACGGTCAGGGTGACGGTGTGCGCGTCCGCCTGCGTTTCCGCGCCGCAGCCGCTCACCCCCGCCGTAAGGCCGAGCGCGGCCGTCATCGTCAGCAGAATCCGGGCTCTGCGGTGCACGGTCATCACCCTCTGTTCCAGCTCTGGTCCACACCTTTGACGCGCGTAGACGAAGCGCGTCGATCGTAAGCCGGACGGAAGGCGGTGCACAGGGCCGTGGCGATTGCGTTCTTGTTCCATGAATGTGACGCGAGTGGCTCGAAATGACCGGAAAGTGACGGGGGTTGGGTGTGCGCGAAGCGTTGACGCGCAAGCGCTTCGATTCTACGGTCCCGTTCGAAGTCCTGGCCAGTGTTCAAAATACCGAACATCTCTCCCCGAAGGAGGGTCCGCGTGAGCCGCATCTCCCGCAGAACCGCGCTCCTCGCCGTCCCGGCCGCGATCCTGCTCGCGCTCGTCCCCGGCACCGCGAGCGCCTACCCCAACCCCGGCACCGTCACCGGCTCGGTCGTCGTGCACGACCCGACGATGATCCGCACCTCGGCAGGACGGTATCTGCTGTACGCCACCGGTGGCGGCCTGAGCTACAAGACCTCCACGGACCGGATCGCCTTCACGGCCGGCAGTGACGCGTTCACCACCAAACCCGGCTGGTGGTCGACGTACGCGACCGAGGCGTGGGCCCCCGACATCTCGTACCACGGTGGCAAGTACCTGATGTACTACGCCGTTTCGACCTTCGGGTCCAACACGTCGGCCATCGGACTCGCCGGTTCGACGACCGGACTGCCGGGCTCCTGGAGCGACTACGGGATCGTCTACACCTCCACCAGCTCCAGCGACTACAACGCCATCGACCCGAACCTCTTCGTGGACGACGACGGCACGTGGTGGCTGTCCTTCGGCAGTTGGTGGACCGGCATCAAGATGATCCAGATCGACCCGTCGACCGGGAAGCAGCTGTCGAGCAACACCACCCGGTACTCGATCGCCTCGCGGCCGACCGGGACGAAGGCCGTCGAAGCGCCGTACATCGTCAAACGGGGCGGCTACTACTACCTGTTCGCCTCGTACGACGTCTGCTGCCAGGGCACCAGCTCCACGTACAAGGTCAAGGCCGGCCGGGCCACGAGCGTCACCGGCCCGTACTACGACCAGAGTGGCGTCGCCCTGCTCAACAACGGCGGCACGCCGGTGCTGGAGTCCCACGGGTCGGTCATCGGCCCCGGCGGCGAGTCCATCATGGCCGACACGGAGGGCGACCTGATCGTCTACCACTACTACGACGGCAACGACAGCGGGACGCCGAAGCTCGGGATCAACCTCCTGAACTGGAGCACGGGTTGGCCCGTCGCGTACTAGGGCCCTGTCCGGCGGATCATGCCGGAGACGCGGGGCCGGGCACGCCCTCCCGCACGCTCGGCTTCGCTCGCACGGGGGACCCCCATCGCGTCGACATCCCTCCTCCGCCTTGCGGCTGGACGCTCCCCCACGCTCGGACACGCTCGCGCGGGGGCCCCATGGCCCCGCTCACCTGCGCTGATCAGGTGCCGTGGCTTTCCTCCTACCTGATCCGCCGGACCGGCCCTAGCCCGCCTGGTTGTAGAGCATCGCGCCCACGGCGGGCCAGCCGGTGGCCGCCTGCTGGGGCTGCGGCTCCGGTTCCGGCTGCGTCCGGCCCCGGACCTGCGCAGCGGTCAGCCCTCCCTGCGCGCCCTGCGAGGCGGACATCCCTTGCCTCCCGGCCATCCCGGGCATGCCGGTCTGGGCGGCGGGCTGCAGCCCGGCGGCCGGGGCCGGTGCCATACCGGGCATGGCGGGAGCGGGCGCCGGCATCGCGCCGGGCGGCTGCGCCTGCGCCGGGGCCGGCCAGGCGGTGGGCTGCGGGGTCGGGAAGCTGGACACTCCCGCAGGCTGCGCGCCGGGGAAGTGGGACACCTCCACCTGCTGCCCGCCGGGGAAGGCGGGCACCCCCGCAGGCTGCGGGGCAGGAAGGCCGGGCACCTGCCCGCCCTGTCCCCCCTGCGCGGCCGGAAAGCTCGCCACCGCCGGGACCTGCGCGGCCGGCAGGCGCGGTGCCTGCGTGGCTTGCGCCGCCGCAGGCTGCGGGGCGGGGAAGTTCGACACACCCGCGGGTTGGGCGGCGGGAAGGCTCGGCATCGGCATCGGCGCGGGCTGCGGGGCGGGGAAGTTCGACACACCGCCGGGTTGCGGGGCGGGGAAGTTCGACACCCCCGCGGGTTGCGCGGCGGGAAGGCTCGGCATCGGCGCGGGCTGCGCCTGGGCGGGCCCGGGCCACTGGTGGGCACGCGCGGCCAGCCCCTGCATCCCCGCCCCGTTCGTGGCGCTGACCAAGCGGTCCACCGCCGCCGTACCCGAGCTGTAGCTGGTCCCTGTGCCCAGCTCGGGCACGGCGGCTCCCCTCCTGGTCCCGTAGAGCACCTGTTCCAGGCCGGACACCAGGCGACGCACGTCCACCTGGGGGCGCACCACGAGTCTCAGGAAGCGACTGGACGAACCGATCTTGTTGCCGCACTCGCGGACCAGGATCCGGTGCTCGGTGAGCAGCCGGTCCCGGACCACGGTGCCCTCGGCGCCCACGGGGAGGCGTACGAAGAGGAAGTTGCCCTGCGACGGATAGACCGTGAGGCCCGGCAGCGCGGAGAGCTGACGGGCCATGTCGAGCCGGTCCCGGCGGACCATGTGCAGGCTCTCCATGTACTCGGCGCCGTGCTCCTTGAGCATGAACACCACGGTCTCCGCGAAGGAGTTGAGGTTCCACTTGGGCAGCATGGAGCGGACCTTGCCCGCGAGGGCCGGGTTGGCGACGAGGTAGCCGAAGCGGATGCCGTGCAGTCCGAAGTTCTTGCCGAGGCTGCGCAGCACGATGACGTTGGGACGCATCACCGCGTCCTCGACCACGCTGGGGTCGGACTCGGCGTCGGCGAACTCCAGGAACGACTCGTCGATGACGATCAGGTCCAGGTCCGCCATCGCGTCCATGAACTGGACGACCGAGCGGCGGGGGAGGAAGCCGCCGTCGGGGTTGTTCGGGTTGCACAGGACGGCGACGCGGGTGCCGCGCGCCCGGATGAACTCGGCGTACGCGGCGAGGTCCAGGGCGAATCCGGCGGACTCCTGGAGCGGGAACATGTCGACCCGCTTGCCGGTCTCCATCGGCTGGTCGGTCCAGCGGCCGAACGTGGGGACGGGTATCGCGAGGGATTCGCGGACCAGCAAGTGGTCGATCCACGTGATGAGTTCGGTGGAACCGTTGCCCATCGCGACGCACTGCGGCGGAAGCCGGAGCAGCGAGCACAGCTCGGCGGTGATGGTGTCGGCGCTGCTCGGGTAGTACGTGATGATCTCGCGCAGCCGGCCCGCGAGTTCGTCGAACATCGCGGGCGTGGGGAAGTACGGGTTGCACGGGATGCAGAAGTCCACCGGGCCGGTCCCGTCACTCTCCCGCGTCAGTGCGGCCATCGACGGGCTGTGCGCCGCGGAGCCGCCAAAGAGCGAGGTGACATTGCCGGCCATGGAACCTCCGTCTTTAGGTGGCCCGTGCGGGGGAGCACGGGCCGCCCTTTCATACGGATACGGAGGTGGCGCTGTTCAACTGGTGTGAACGAAGTGTGACTTCGGGAACCGCGATCCCCCGAGCAGCGTCAGGCGCTGAACGTGTGCACCGTCGTCGTGCGGTACGTCTCGCCCGGCCGCAGCACCGTCGACGGGAACGACGGGTGGTTCGGCGAGTCGGGGAAGTGCTGGGTCTCCAGGCACAGCGCGTCGCCCTGCCGGTAGATGTGCCCGCCGGTGCCGACGAGCGTGCCGTCCAGGAAGTTGCCCGAGTAGAACTGCAGGCCCGGCTGGTCGGTGGCGATCTTCAGGGTGCGTCCGGAGGACGGGTCGCGCAGGGTCGCGATGTGCTCGGGCTTCGCCGTGATCCCCTTGTCGAGGACCCAGTTGTGGTCGATGCCCTTGCCGTACAGCAGCTGCTGGTTGGCGACCCGGATGTCCGCGCCGACCGTCTTGGCGTGGCGGAAGTCGAAGGGGGTGCCCGCGACCTCGGCCAGCTCACCGGTGGGGATCAGGCCCGAGTCGACGGGGGTGTAGCGGGAGGCGGCGATCTTCAGCTCGTGGTCGTAGATCGAGCCGCTGCCCTCGCCGGCCAGGTTCCAGTAGACGTGGCTGGTGAGGTTGACGACGGTGGCCTTGTCGGTGGTGGCCTCGTAGTCGATGCGCCAGTCGCCGTGCCTGTTGAGGGTGTAGGTGACCTTCGTCTTGAGCGTGCCGGGGTAGCCCATCTCGCCGTCGACGCTGGCGTAGTGCAGGACGAGGCCGACGTCGGAGCCGGAGGTGAAGCCCTCCACGTCCCAGACGTGCTTGTCGAAGCCCTTGGTGCCGCCGTGCAGGCTGTTGACGCCGTCGTTGACGGACAGCTGGTAGCTCTTGCCGTCGAGGGTGAACTGGCCCTTGGCTATGCGGTTGCCGTAGCGGCCGATCAGCGCGCCGAAGTACGGGGTCTTGGCGACGTAGTCCTCGATGTTGTCGAAGCCGAGGGAGACGTTCTTGTACTTCCCGTGCCGGTCGGGGATCTCCAGGGACTGCACGATCCCGCCGTACGAGAGGACCTTGAGCCTCGTCCCGCCGTTCTCCAGCGACCAGCGGTAGACCTTCGTGCCGTCGGCGAGCTTGCCGAAGAGCTCCTTCACCGGCTTCCTGCCTCCCGAGGCGTGTGCGGTGCCGACTGTGGCGGCGGTCAGTCCCGCGGCGGCCGCCGCGGCGATGACGGTGCGTCTGCTTGTATCCATTGCGGCTCCTGGTTGGTGGGGGAATCGCTTCCCCGGCCTGTGCGTTGCGTAGTGATGCCGTATCTTTCTGTTGTTCCCACGGGGATCGGTTCGGGCTGGACCGCAGCTGGAAGCGCGCCGCCTTCAGGGGGCGGGCGGAGTCACATGCGGCTCCTGCAATGAAGGAAGCCGAGTCCTGCAAGGACATGGGGCCCCGCCGGTTGGCGGGGCCCCAGTCGTTTACGAACCGACCTTGCGCTTGTTCCACACGTCGAAGCCGACCGCCGCCAGCAGCACGAGGCCCTTGATGACCCCCTGCCAGTCGGTGCCGACGCCGACGAGGTTCATACCGTTGTTGAGCACACCGAGGACCAGGCCGCCGACGATGGCGCCGAGGATGGTGCCCACGCCGCCGCTCATCGAGGCACCGCCGATGAAGGACGCGGCGATGGCCTCGAGTTCGAAGTTGACGCCGGCCTTCGGCGAGGCTCCGTTGAACCGCGCGGCGAAGACGAGACCCGCCAGCGCGGCCAGCATCCCCATGTTGAGGAAGACCAGGAAGGTGACCTTCTTGTCCCGGACGCCCGACAGCCGGGCCGCGGGCAGGTTGCCGCCGATCGCGTAGACATGGCGGCCGACGACCACGTTGCGCATGACGTAGCCGAAGCCGACCAGGAGTACGGCGAGGACCAGCAGGACCACCGGGGCGCCCTTGTAGCTGCCGAGTTCCATGGTGAGGGCGATGATCGCCGCGCTCAGCAGGGCGAGCTTGACCGCGAACAGGTTGGCGGGCAGTACCTCGAGGGAGTACTCCGCCTGCCGCCTGCGGTCCTTGACCTCACGCCAGATCACAAAGCCGATCAGCACGAGCCCGAGCAGCAGTGTGAGGTTGTGGTAGTTCGTGTTCGGGCCGATCTCCGGCAGGAAGCCGTTGGCGACCTTCTGCAGGCCCTCCGGGAACGGGCCGAGCGTCTGGCCCTTGAGGAAGACCTCGGTCAGACCGCGGAAGATCAGCATGCCGGCGAGCGTCACGATGAACGACGGCATGCCCAGATAGGCGATCATGAACCCTTGCGCCGCCCCCGCGGCGGCTCCCACGGCCAGGCACAGCAGCACCGCGAGCGGCCAGGGCACATTGTGGTTGACCATCAGTACCGCGGCCACACCACCTATGAAGGCGGTGATCGAGCCGACCGACAGGTCGATGTGGCCCGCGATGATGACGATCATCATGCCGATCGCGAGGATCAGGATGTAGCTGTTCTGCAGCACCAGGTTGGACACGTTGCGCGGCAGGAGCAGGTCGCCGCCGGTCCACACCGCGAACAGGGCCACGATCACCCCGAGGGCGATCAGCATGCCGTACTGGCGCATATTGCTGCGCATGCCGTCGATCAGCAGCCCGAGCAGGCCGGGGCCGCCGGATCCGGAGGGACTTCCTCCGGGCGTCGCTTCGGCCGGGGTCTTGGCCGTGACATTGGCGCTCATGGGTACTACCTCTTGTCCTTGGTCATGTGGCGCATCAGCACTTCCTGCGTCGCTTCGGAACGCGGAACCTCACCGGTGAGCCGCCCGGCTGCCATGGTGTAGATGCGGTCGCACATGCCCAGCAGTTCGGGGAGTTCGGAGGAGATGAAGACGACCGCCTTGCCCTCGGCGGCCAGCTGGTCGATGACCGTGTAGATCTCGTACTTGGCACCCACGTCGATCCCGCGGGTCGGCTCGTCCAGGATCAGTACATCGGGACCCGCGAAGATCCACTTGCTGAGGACGACCTTCTGCTGGTTGCCGCCCGACAGCCTGCCGACCGGCTCGAAGACGTTGGGCGCCTTGATGTTCATGGACTTGCGGAAGCCCTCGGCGACCTTGCGTTCCTCGTGGTCGTCGACGACACCCCGCTTGGCGACCTTGTCCAGCGCGCTGAGCGAGATGTTGCGGCCGATGGTGTCGATGAGGTTGAGCCCGTAGTGCTTGCGGTCCTCGGTGACGTACGCGATCCCGTGGGCGACCGCCTCGGGCACGCTCTTGGTACGGATCTCCGTGCCGTCCTTGAGGACGGTGCCGCCCGCGTACCGGCCGTAGGTGCGCCCGAAGACGCTCATCGCGAGCTCGGTGCGGCCCGCGCCCATCAGGCCCGCGATGCCGACGATCTCGCCGCGCCGCACGGAGAGCGACACATCGTCGACCACCTTGCGCTGCTGGTCGATCGGGTGATGCACGGTCCAGTTGCGGATCTCCAGGGCCGGCGCGCTGCCCGCCTCGGCCTGGTGCGGGGTGCGCTGCGGGAAGCGGTGGTCGAGGTCACGGCCGACCATGCCGTTGATGATCCGCTCCTCGGTGGTCTCCGCGGCCTTCACGTCGAGGGTCTCGATGCTTCGGCCGTCCCGGAGGATCGTGACGGAGTCGGCGACCCGCTCGATCTCGTTGAGCTTGTGGGAGATGATGATCGAGGTGATGCCCTGGTTCTTCAACTCCAGGATGAGATCGAGGAGTTTGCCGCTGTCCTCGTCGTTGAGCGCCGCGGTCGGCTCGTCGAGGATCAGCAGCTTCACCTCCTTCGACAGCGCCTTCGCGATCTCGACGAGCTGCTGCTTTCCCACGCCGATGTCGGCGACGCGGGTCTGCGGATGATCGTCGAGACCGACCCGGCGCATCAGCCGGCTCGCGTGCTTGAGCGTCTCGTTCCAGCTGATGACACCGCGGGTGGCGTGCTCGTTGCCGATGAAGATGTTCTCCGCGATGGAGAGATACGGCACCAGGGCCAGCTCCTGGTGGATGATCACAATGCCGTGCTGCTCGCTCGCCCGGATGTCCTTGAAGCGGCAGGTCTCCCCTTCGAAGAGGATCTCGCCCTCGTAACTCCCGTGCGGATGGACACCGGAGAGCACCTTCATCAGGGTCGACTTCCCGGCGCCGTTCTCCCCGCAGATGGCGTGGACCTCGCCCGGACGGACGGTCAGCGTGACGTCCGAGAGCGCCTTGACGCCGGGAAAGGTCTTGACGATCGAGCGCATTTCCAGGACGGGTCCCGCCATGGTCGTGCCTTCCAATCCTTGAGAACCGGCGGTTACTTGACGTCGCTCGCCTTGAGGTAACCGGAGTCGATGAGCTCCTTCTGGTAGTTGCTCTTGTCGACGCTCACCGGCTGCAGCAGGTAGGCCGGGACGACCTTGACGCCGTTGTTGTACGTCTTGGTGTCGTTGATCTCCGGCTTCTTGCCGTTCAGCGCGGAGTCGACCATGTTCGTGGCGACCTTGGCGAGCTTGCGGATGTCCTTGTAGACGGTCTGCGTCTGCTCACCCGCGATGATCGACTTCACCGAGGCGACCTCGGCGTCCTGGCCGGTGACGATCGGCAGCGGCTTGTTCTTGGAGCCGTAGTCGTCCGACTTCAGCGAGGAGAGGATGCCGATGGAGATGCCGTCGTAGGGCGAGAGCACCGCGTCGACCCGGGCCTTGGAGTACGCCGAGGTCAGCAGGTCGTCCATGCGCTTCTGGGCGGTGCCGCCGTCCCAGCGCAGGGTGGTGACCTGACTCAGCTTGTTCTGGCCGGACTTGACGACGAGCTGCTTCTTGTCGATGTAGGGCTGCAGGACCTTCATCGCGCCGCCGAAGAAGTACTTCGTGTTGTTGTCGTCGTTCGAGCCGGCGAACAGCTCGATGTTGAACGGGCCCTTCTTGGAGCCGTCCGCCAGACCGAGCTTCTCCAGGATGTAGTTGCCCTGGAGCTCGCCGACCTTCTCGTTGTCGAAGGAGGCGTAGTAGTCGACGTTCTTGGTGCCGAGGATG
The DNA here is from genome assembly GCF_040651675.1 of Streptomyces sp. NPDC048415. Lineage (NCBI taxonomy): Bacteria > Bacillati > Actinomycetota > Actinomycetes > Kitasatosporales > Streptomycetaceae > Streptomyces > Streptomyces sp. NPDC048415. The sequence goes on from NZ_JBEZKJ010000007.1 coordinate 175,885, forward strand.
AGCCGGTCGTAGGAGATCACCGGGATCTTCGCGTCGGCCGCCTGCTGGAGCACGTTGTCCAGCGACTTGTTGTCGATGGCCGCGATGACCAGCGCGCTGACGCCCTGCGTGATCATGTTCTCGATCTGCGAGACCTGGGTGTCGGGGTCGTCCTCGCCGTAGACCAGCTTGGTCTTGTAACCGGCCGCCTTGAGGTCCTTGACCACGTTGGCGCCGTCGGCGATCCACCGCTCCGAGGACTTGGTGGGCATCGCGATGCCGACCGTGGAGCCCTTGGCGTCCTTCTTGTCCTCCTTGCTGCCGCCCGACCCGCTCTGCCCGCAGGCGGACAGGGTGAGGGCGAGGGAAGCGGCTCCGGCTATGGCGGCGAGGGCGGCTCTGCGGTTGCGCATGATCATCTTCCTTGATGTCGTGGGCCGGCTCGGTCTCGCGGTGCGGGGCCGCTCCGAAGGGCGGGGCGAGAAAAGACCGAGAAGAGGTGTGTGGGATTGTGCGCGGCTGTGTCGTCTTTTGTGAAGGGGGTTTGTTCGGAACGTTATGAGGAGATGTCGAATCGCCTCAGTGGACCGGGCAACCGCGAACCCAGCGGCGCCATGTCACCGTCCGCTCCGTGCCGCGCGAGCAGGTCCAGGGCGAGCCGGCCGCGCCGCACCCGTTCCCGGGCGGTGCTCAGGGTCAGATCCCGCAGATGGTGCCCGTAGGGGTAGATACCGGGCGCCTTGGACAGTCCGAACTTCAGATAGAGCGGTGCGCCGCGCCGGATCAGCTCGGCCACCTCGTACATCCGCACGTACCCGCCGAGGTCGTCGGGGGCCTCGATGTACATGTCCATGGGAGCGGCGGAAACCCGCCGGATCTCGGTGAGGTGATGGAGCGTCAGATCACTGGGTACGTTGATCGAGTCGCCGCCGAGGTTTTCGTACACGGCGTACGAGGCGGGGTTGACCGGGCCGATCAGCGCCGAGACCTTCAGGGTCGTATCGGCAGGGATGATTTCGGCGACACGTGCCCTGTGCAGCGTCCACAGCACGCCCTCGTCGGCGACGAGCAGGCACTTGACGCCCAACTCCGCTGCCCTGATGGCGTCTTCGACGCAGCCGGCGACGGCGTCATGGCCCCGGGCGCGCAGTCCGGCGCCGTGCGAGTCGGTGCGTACGGAGGCGCCGGTGTCCCAGGTGCCGCGCGGACCGGTGAAGAGACAGAGCTCGATGTCGCGTTCGCCGGTGGCCTCGACCATCTCGGTGATCTCGGCGTCGGTCAGCATCCAGACACCGCTGCCCTGGCTGATCCGGTGGATCGGCACATCGAGCCGCGAGGACTCCTTGAGGACCACGGCGAGCGCCTCGGGCCCCTCCACGGAGGGAACCTCGGTGCGCCAACGGCCGCCTCCCGGGAAGGTGTGCGGCGAGGCGTCGGCGGGGGAGAGGGCGGGCGCGCCCAGGCCGAGCGCGGCGAGCGCCGGCTCACCGGGTCGACGGGGTTCCGTAGGAGAGGCGTCGGTCACAAGCTGTCCTTCATGTTCGATATTTCGGACTGGGTTCGCGGCTCTGGGTGTGCGTGGGCTGCGGTGGTACGCCGGTACGGAGCCGTCAGGAAACTCCGTACCGGCGTACGGCTTCGGGTGGGTTACGGCCGCAGCAGGACCTTTCCGACCTTCGGATCGCCGGACCCGACCAGCTCGATGGCCTGCGGGAACTCGGCCAACGGCAGCTCGTGCGTGACCAGCGGCGACGGGTTCAGCAGCCCCGCGCCGAACACCCGCACCGTGTGCGCCCAGGCTTCCGGCGGCGCCCCGAACACGGTGTGCACCTCCAGCTGCCGTACGACGAGATCGGTGGGGTCGAGCCCTTCGGCACCCGGCGCCGGGATCCCGGTGAGGACCAGGCGTCCGCCGCGCCTGAGCAGGGAAGCGGCGGTGCGCGCGGCGGACGCGGATCCGGCGGTCTCGATCACGACGTCGAAGTCGTCGGGGAGTTCCTGGTCCCTCGTACGGAAGTCGGTGGCGCCGAAGTCCTTGGACAGCGCTGCCCGGTCCGGGCGGGTGCCCACCACCAGCAGCTCGGCCGGGGAGCCGGCCTTCAGGAACTGAACGGCGAACATCCCGAGTGTGCCGGTGCCCACCACGGCCACCCGCTCGCCCGGCCGGGCGTTCGCCTTGAGGGCGGCGGCCGCGATGCAGGCGGCGGGTTCGAGGAGGGCGGCGGCCGTCAGATCGGCGTCGTCGGGCAGCACATGGAGCAGCCGGGCCGGGAGCGTCAGCGTGGTGGCCATCGCGCCCGGCTGGGTGAAGCCGGTCTCCTCGTACCCCGCCGTGCACAACGTTGTCTCGCCCGCGTGGCAGCGGTCGCAGACCTGGCAGTTGCGGAAGCCCTCGCCGACGACCTTGCGCCCGACGAGGGTCGACGGCACGCCGGTGCCGACCGCCTCGACCGTCCCGGACCACTCGTGGCCGGGGATGAGGGGGTAACGGACGTACCCCTCGGGCCGGTTGCCCTGGTACACCTCGCGGTCGCTGCCGCAGATCCCGACCGCGTGCACGCGCACGAGGGTCTCGCCCGCCGACGGCTGTACCGGCTCGTGCGGGGTCAGCCGGTGCTCGCCCGGCGCCTCGATGACGACCGCCGTGCTCACTGGGTCCCCTTCGGCTTGCGCTGCTCCCAGCCGTCCGCCCAGAGGTCGAACCGTGCCTGCTGCTGCGGGAACTCGGCCGCCGCGTCGACGTCCAGCTCGACGCCGAGGCCGGGCGCGTCGGACAGCTGGAAGTAGCCGTCGACAACCTGCGGGGCGCCCTTCACGACCTTCTTGATCTCCGCGTCCGCGAAATCGTTGAAGTGCTCGAGGATCTTGAAGTTCGGGGAGGTGAAGCCGACCTGGAGGGAGGCGGCGGTGAGGACAGGGCCGCCGACGTTGTGCGGCGCGACGAGCACGTAGTGCGCCTCGGCGGTCGCGGCCAGCTTGCGCGTCTCCCAGATGCCGCCGATGTGGCCGACGTCGGGCTGGATGATGTCGACGGCCTGGCTCTCGAAGAGCTCGCGGAACTCGATCCGGTCGTGGATGCGCTCACCGGTGGCGACCGGGATGTCGACCTTGGCGGCGACCTTCTCCAGTGCCTTGAGGTTCTCCGGCGGGACCGGCTCCTCCAGCCACGCGGGCTTGAAGGGCGCGAGTTCGCGGGCCAGGCGGACGGCGGTGGCGGGCGAGAACCGGCCGTGCATCTCCAGCATCAGCTCGGCCTCGGGGCCGATCGCGTCGCGTACGGCCTCGATCAGCGAGACGGAGTAGAGGGTGGCCTCGTGGTCCAGCTCGAAGTGCCCGGTGCCGAAGGGGTCGATCTTGAGGGCCTTGTAACCCCGGGCGACGACCTCCCGCGCGGCCTTGTGATAGGCCTCCGGAGTTCGCTCGGTCGTGTACCACCCATTGGCGTAAGCCTTGACCTTGTCGGTCACCTTGCCGCCCAGCAGCTGCCAGACCGGTACCCCGAGCGCCTTGCCCTTGATGTCCCAGCAGGCCATCTCGATGACCGCGATGCCGGACATCACGATCTCGCCGGCGCGCCCGTAGTCGCCGTACTTCATCCGGCGTACGAGGTCCTCGACAGCGAACGGGTCGGAACCGAGAATGTGATTGGCCTCCGCCTCCCGCAGATAGCCGATCAACGCGTCGGTGTGGCCCAGCATGCGGGTCTCGCCGACTCCGGTGACGCCCTCGTCGGTGTGCACCTGGACGTACGTCAGGTTCCGCCACGGCGTCCCGACCACGTGCGTGCTGATTCCCGTGATGCGCACGGCAGTTGCCCCCTGTGCTCTTCGGCTCTGTTCGAAATTTCGTCACACGTTCGAAATGCTGGCGTGACAGTAAGGATGCGGCACCGGCAGTGTCAATGGGGCGAACGCATAACGGTTTCGACGCGATGCGCCGGGGATGGCGGGGAATGGTCGGGGGTGTCTCAACTCGGCACGCCGGAACGGTCAGTTCCCCACACAACATTCACAGCCGCGCCTATGAACGTTACCGGTGCGGAACTTACTCTTCCCGCGTCATGGACTACTGCCACCCGTGCCGACGGCACCTCAACGGCGCCCTTGCCTGCCCTGGGTGCGGCACCCCCGTCGAAGAACTCCGCACCCATGCGGAGGAGGCCGATCCGCACGCGGAGACGAGCCCGGACGCGACCGGTGCCGATGTGTCGTACGACGACGGCGACGACTTCGACGAGCGGCCCGGGCGGGCCGCCCGCCGACGCGGACAGAGCCGGGGTGGCCGGGGGCGCGGGCGCGCCGTCGAGGCCGGCCCCGAGGGTCCGGATGCTCCCGGTGGTGCGAGCCGGCGTGACCGCAAGGCCGCGGCACATCGTCGGCGGCGGCGCCGCACGCTGCTCATCGCCGCGGGGTTCGTACTGGCGGCCGGGGGGCTGAGTCTCGCTGAGCTCGGTATCGACGCGCCCGGGCTGAGCCCGAAGCCCGCGGCTGCCGGGGATGACTCCTCCGGCGGGTCGGCGTCCTCGAAGGGCGGGGAGACGGCGAAGCCGATCGGCGACACGGCGGGGGGCGGTGGCACCTCGGCCACGGGCTCTCCCGACGCCTCGGCATCCCCTTCCGGCTCCGGATCGCCGTCCGCGTCCGCCTCCGCGAAGGACGGCAAGAAGGACCAGGGCGAGCAGTCGGCTACGGCGGGCACGGCGCCCGGGGCCTCCGCCTCGGCCCCCGCGGCCACCTCGGCCCCCCATACGTCCGCGCCCGCCACTGCCGCCCCGACCACCTCGGTCCCGACCCCGAACCCCGCTCCTTCGGAGACGTGCAACCGTTTCTTGTGGTGGTGCACCTAAGGGGAATCTCTAGGGCCGCCCGGAGGAAATTCAGCCCCTCCGGCGTTTGAGGAGCGGGGGTTTGGGGGCGGAGCCCCCAAGGGCGGGGAGGGGCGGCGGGGCCCAAACCTACGGCGTCAGCATCCGCTGGAGCAGCCCCCGCAAGGACAGTCGCTCCTCGTGGGAGAGGCTCGCCAGCGGCTCGCGGGCGAAGCGGAGTGAGTCGCGGAGGCTGCGGGCGACTCGCCGGCCCTCCTCCGTCGCCGCGGCGAGCTTCACGCGACGGTCCGCGGGATCGGGCCGCCGCTCCACCAGCCCCCGAGCCTCCAGTCGGTCCACGATCCCGGTGACATTCGACGGCTCACACTTCAGCTGCTGCGCCAGCCGCCGCATGGGCAGCGGCTCCATCGACAGCAGACCCAGCAGCCGCGCCTGCGCCCCGGTGAGCGCGTGCTCCCCCGCGGCCTCCTCGTACTCCTCGTGGTACCGGGCCACGACCGTGCCGATCAACTCGACGACCTCCAGGGTCAAGGGGTCGATCCGGGGTGTCTTCTGCGTGGCCATGCGCTCCAGGTTACCCGCTTACTTGACATCCTGAAATATCCAAGCGCATGGTTGTTTCAGGTACTGAAGTATTTGAGGATTCGGAAAGGCCCCCCATGACCGACACCACCGCCCAGCTCCCCGCCGTCAGCCGCGAATGGCACCTGGTCAGCCGCCCGGTCGGCTGGCCCAAGCCGGAGGACTTCGCCCTCGTCGAGGCCGAGATCCGCCGACCGGGGGAGGGCGAGGTCCTCGTACGGAACAAGTACCTCTCCGTCGACCCGTACATGCGCGGCCGTATGAGCGCCGCCAAGTCGTACGCCGCCCCCTTCGAGCTGGGCAAGGTCATGCAGGGCGGCGCGGTCGGCGAGGTCGTCGCCTCGAACGCCGAGGGGATCGAGGTCGGCGACCACGTGCTGCACTTCCTCGGCTGGCGCGAGTACGCCGTCGTGGACGCCAAGCAGGCCGTCAAGGTGGGCCCGGCGGACGTGCCGTCCCTCAAGGCGGACCCGGAGGCCGTACCCCTGTCGACGTACCTCGGCGTCCTCGGCATGACCGGCCTCACGGCCTACGCCGGCCTGGTGCGCATCGCCTCCTTCAAGGAGGGCGACTCCGTCTTCGTCTCCGGCGCGGCCGGTGCCGTCGGCAGCCAGGTCGGCCAGATCGCCAAGCTCAAGGGCGCCTCCCGGGTCATCGGCTCCGCCGGCTCCGACGAGAAGGTCAAGCTGCTGGTCGAGGAGTACGGCTTCGACGCCGCCTTCAACTACAAGAACGGCCCGGTCGGCGAGCAGCTGCGCGAGGCCGCCCCCGACGGCGTCGACGTCTACTTCGACAACGTCGGCGGCGACCACCTGGAGGCGGCCATCGGCTCCCTCAACCGGGACGGCCGTATCGCCGTCTGCGGCATGATCTCCGTCTACAACAGCACCGAGCCCGTCCCCGGCCCGAAGAACCTCGCCCGGCTCATCCAGACCCGCGGCCGCATCCAGGGCTTCCTGGTCGGCGACCACTACGACCTGCAGCCGCAGTTCGTCCAGGAGGTCGGCGCCTGGATCCGCTCCGGCGAGCTGCAGTACCGCGAGACGGTCGTCGAGGGCATCGAGAACAACCTGGAGGCCTTCTTCGGCGTCCTGCGCGGCGACAACATCGGAAAGATGATCGTCAAGCTCTGAAAGTGCCGCGGGGCTTCTGCTTGACTTCCGGGATACGGTAACTTCTTTCCGAAGTCGTCGCGATCGTGGGCGCGAGTCGCGACGGACCAAGGAGGAACGCACCGTATGTCCATCCAGCAGACCGACGTCCTGTACACCGCCGTCGCCACCGCCGAGAACGGTCGCGACGGCCGCGTCGCCACCGACGACGGCAAGCTCGACGTCGTCGTCAACCCGCCCAAGGAGATGGGCGGCAGCGGCGCCGGCACCAACCCGGAGCAGCTGTTCGCCGCCGGGTACAGCGCCTGCTTCCAGGGCGCCCTCGGCGTCGTCGCTCGCCAGGAGAACGCCGATGTCTCCGGCTCGACCGTCACCGCGAAGGTCGGCATAGGCAAGAACGACGACGGCTTCGGGATCATCGTCGAGATCACCGCCGACATCCCGAACGTCGACACCGCCACCGCCCGCGCGCTCGTCGAGAAGGCCCACCAGGTGTGCCCGTACTCGAAGGCGACTCGCGGCAACATCACCGTGACGCTTGCCTGACGGCGGTCGTTGCATACGACAGAGGCCGCACCCTAGGACGTGGGGTGCGGTCTCTGCCGTGTCAGGGCGGCTCGGGAGACCGTCAGCAGGGCCCTTCCCACCTGTGGGAACTCTCCCTTCGGATGGTCGCGGAAGAGCGGCTGCGTGCCGAACAGCACCGTGTGCGGGCCGCTGACCACCGACGCCTGCCCCCCGGCCGCCGTCGGCCCTCCCGAGCCGTCGTCCAGCGGTCGCCAGTGCCCGGCGACGAGCGGATCGCCTGTCGCGTACGACTGCTCGACGCGGACCCCCGGGCCGAGATCGGTGAACCAGACGGGCGCGTACACGAAACCGTGCTCCGGCGCGCCCGCGCTCACGCCGGTCGAATTCACCACCCGCACCACACCATTGGCGTCCCCATTGCCCTGGACCGCCTTCACCGCGAGCAGTCCGGCGGCGGCGTTGAGCGCCGCGCCCGTGGCCCCGCCTCCGACGAGGCCGTGGCCGCTCAGGAAGGCGTCGAGGGCCGCCCGGGCGGACGCGGTGAGCGCCGCGTGGTTCAGGCCGGACGACACGAACAGCACGTCCGCCGTGGACCAGTCGAAGCCCGCGTTCAGGATCGCCGTCGACACCGGCACCACGTCGAAGCCCATCTCACGCAGGGCGAACAGCTCGCCCGGGGTGACGGCGGCGGCGACGCGCACGCGATGCAGAACGGCGCCCCGCGCGGCCTTCGTCGCATCGAAGGCGACGTCGTAGACGCGCGCGAGAGCGGCTGCCTTCGCGCGTGCCGAAGACGGCACGACCACACTGCCGCCCGCCGACTGCCGCACCGAAACACCCTGCTTCAAAAGGGAGTTGAGGGCGGCGATCTCCTGGGGAGTATCGAGCCGCAGCCGCAGGTCACCGTGCGCGGCGACGTATCCGACGCGCGTGGCGGAGTCGACCGTACGCAGCGGCAAGGCGGCCAGGCTCCCGCTCTCCACCCGCTCGACCGTCGCGCCCCACAGACGGCCCAGGCTCCAGCCCGAGATGTCGTACATCGTCGACACCTTGTCGCTGATGTCCCGCCCGTCCGCCAGCAGCACGTTCGCCAGACCGCGCTTGGGCTGGTGCAGATCGACGACGTACGAACCCTTCGCGTACGACCGTCCCGCCAGCCGGAAACCGCCGGTCGCGCGCGTCACCCGTACGTCATTGGCGACGAGGTGGTCGACCAGTCGCGCGGCGGCGGTGGCGGAGCGCTGGGCACCGCCGGCCGGGATGACATAGGCGCGCGGGAAGTCGGTCGTGTAGACGTCCTCGGGGCCGATGCCCGGGACGCCGGGGACGGTCTCGGCGGAGACCGGTACCTGCGCGGCGCCCGTCGTGCCGCGCCGGAAGACCTCGATCTGGTCGGCGATGAGCGACGCGCGGTGGGACCGGGCGAAGTCGAGGGTCGCGCGCATGGCGGCGCCCGCGACAGCGACGTTGATGGCCGAGCGGCGCCTCAACTCCTCGACCGGCAGCGTGTCGTACGCCGAGTTGTTCACTGCCAGCGGGATCTCGACCGTGTGTGCGGCGACCGTGCCGTGGAAGGCCGCGTACTGCGGCGTGAAGATCGGCGGCCAGTCGTCCCAGCCCTCCCGCTGGTCGCGGAAGGGGATCTGGACCGGCTCCACGCCGTCCTTGGCCGGGGTGTAGCCGAGGCCGTTGACGGCGGCCTCCATGCCGAGGGCGCCCGCATAGGTGTTCCTGAGGAAGAGGTCGTACTCGTAGTTCTCGCCGTGCGGCGGTGTCGTCGGCTCGATGAGGGTGCCGTTGACATAGCCGTGCAGATCGAGCATGACGGCCGGCTGCTTGTCGATCGCGATCTGCCGCATCGCGCGCACCTCGGGCTGCGAGGCGGTGATGAAGTCCCGGTTCAGATCGAAGCCGTTGGCGTTGGCGCGGGTGCCCGCGATACGGCCGTCCGGGTTCGCGGTGACGTTGAAGTAGACCCGGTTGTGGGCGAGGAGATCGGTGGTCTTCGCGTCCTTGGCCGTCGCGAGCCGCTCGATGAGCGCGAGGGCGGCGTCGGTGCCCTCCCACTCGTTGCCGTGGATGTTGTCGTTGAAGAAGACGGGCATCTTGTACGCCGTCTTGACGGCCGGGTCCTTCGCCGCCGTCCGGGGTGCGCTCTCGATGAGCTCGCGCATCCGCTCCTGCGCACGCGTCTGGCGGGCCGACTCGGGCGCGGTGACGGTGACGAGATAGAGACGGTGGCCACCGGCCGAGCGCCCCGTCACTTCGACGCTCACGCGGTCGCCCAGACGCTGCAGGGCGTTCAGCTTCGGGGCGATGGCGTGGTACGGGGTGAGGCCGAGCTTGAGGGACTTGTCGGCCGGGTTCTCCGGGTCCGGGCTGAGGACCTGCTCGCGGGGATAGCCGCGGGTGTCGGCCGCCAGGTCGGCGACGGGGGCGGTGAGGGCGTTGCGGGCGGCGCTCGCGGGAGCCGTGGCGGCGTCGGTCTCCGCGGCGGATCCCTCACGGACCGGTGGGTCGTGCTCCGCGCCGGCGCGGAGCGGGGTGAGCAGCAGTGAACCGGCCGCGGTGGCGGCGACGGTGGCGATCAGGACGGGTCTCGGCAGGCGCACGCGTCGTACCTCCGGAGGGAGTCAGGTCCTGGGATCGGTACAGATCGGTACGGCGAGGTGTACCTGTCCGACTCTCCCGCAACAAGGGCGCGATTCCGTCACGGCCGTCGTCGTCGATGCCCCGGATGGCGCATCCCGCACGGGCCGGAAGGGGCATGCTGTGTGCGGGCGCCGGCGCGACGGAGGGCCGGGCCGCCGGAACGAACGGCCGAGCGGCAACGCGCGTGACGAGGAGGGCCCATGTCCCCGATTCCGACGCTCCCCAGCAGGCAGGACGTGCTGCGCATGGCGCGCAACACGACCGACATCACCGGCCAACTCCTCGACACGGCCGGGAACATCACCAAAATCGCCATCAACACGTTCGACCCCCGGGACGGTTCCGGGGCGGAGGTGCTGCGCGTCCTGCGCGAGACGACGGCGGAACTCGCCGAGGCGAGCGCGTCCCCGCAGGCGCAGGAGGCCTTCTACCGGATCGTCGACACCCTGACCCGGCTCGGCACCAGCGGGGCGCCGCTCGCGGTGCATCCCGTGAGCGAACCCGCCCAGGCGCTGCTCGCCGCGATCGGCGACAGTCTGCTGCCCGTGCTGGACGCGGTGGAGCCCGCGGTGCAGGAGGCGGCACTCGCGCTGGGCGAGCTGGTGGAGGCGACCTCGCCGCTGCTGCCCGCGGCGGCGGGGGCCGCGGCGGGGGCGCTGCTCGCGCTGACTCCGGTTTTGCGTGCCGCCGCGGACGTGCTGCGCGGTTCCTCGCCCGAACTCCGCCGGATCGCCGACGCGTTGACGGCGGCGCTGGCTCCGCTGCTGCCGCTTCAGGTGGCCCTCGCCGAGCGGGCGGCTGCCGCCGGTGCGGGGGTCGTCCGGGCGGGGTTGCCGCCGCTCGCCGATCTCACCGAGGCGGCGGCCGCGGCGATGACGGCCGCGCGTCCGCTGCTCATCGCGGGTGAGGAGCTGCTCGTGTCCGGCCTCGAACACGTCCAGCCCCTGCTCCTCGCCTCCGCCTCCCGCGCGGGGCGCGTCGCCCGGGCCGCCGCCGTCCGCGTCTCGGCGGCGGTGTCCCCCGCGGCGGACCGAAGCGTCGTGATCGCGGTCACCCCGGCGTGACTCGCCCCCTCCGCCCCCAAACCCCGCTCCTCAAACGCCGGAGGGGCTGTTTGAGCCCGTCCGGCGTTTGTGGACGAGCGCGAAG